>CAZKTR010000091.1:0-10649 GCA_964555525.1 uncultured Pirellulaceae bacterium | reverse complement strand
TAATTACCTGCTTTGGCATCCAGTGTGTTGGTGTACTGTCTAGATAGTACAGTAGGCGCGAACGAATGTCAAGCATTTTTTTTGGGAGGAAATTTCTTTCGCTCACCCTCACGATGCGAGGTGCGATTTTGGCCGTATTTTCCTTTGTTTTATCACCCTGCTTTAGTCCAAAGCGAAGTCCAAAGCGAAAACCTATTGCCCAAGGAACAGGAATTTGCTATCAGCTACAGGGGAATTTTCTCTTACCGAGGCCCTTGGATTGCGTTTTTGTTTACTCATTTTGATTTTGCTCAATTGCGGATGCTCGCTTCTGAAGTCGCGTTATGCGTTGGACGATCCGGTTTACGCAGCGAAGTATGAAGACGGTGCCGAACGTGGCGACCTTTTAGGTAAGGCTAAACAAGCGTTAGATGCGAGACACACGGAGGGCCTTGGCGGCGCGTACCTCGGCGGCGGCGTTCTGGTTAATCCACGCACTGACTCTGCCTTGGGCGGGGCGGAAATCGGGGCCGAAGCGTACGCAGCCAATTGGCTGACAGGACGCGGAGCACTGTCCGGCTTCGCAGGAGCGGACGACTTCTACACTGGCGGCGAACTGGGGCTGCGAATCCAAACGCCGTCTCGCATTGCTCCCTTTGTGGGCATTGGCACGTTTCACGGGATATCGCGGAAAGTCGAAGATGCTGATTTCGACGGACTCGACAACAACAATGATGGATTTATTGACGAGTTCGGCGAACAGGACAGAAAGTTTGACGGCTGGTTGAGTTCAATCTACCCAGAAGTCGGCGTGCATGCCTGGATCAATGGGAAATATAGACTGACTGGTTACGGTCGCTACTTGATCACATCCGAAGGCCGAGACAACGATGATTGGTTGATCGGGTTTCAATTTACCAAGTTCAAGAAAAGATTATGGTAAAGAACTAACGTTCAGTGTTGCCGAGATACAAGCTCGCGGCGCAAGCAAGTGCATTTTCAAAAAACTGTCGGATGCACTCGCTCGCGCGTCGAGCTTGTATTTTGTTATGTCAAAAAACAAACCGCTCAGTTAATTTGACACTAAAAATCCGAGAAGAATCAGTTTGCCCGGAAAGTCTACCTGCCACAGGTGGGGCATGAGCCGCAGGTTTCGCAAACGCCTTCTGCTGCATGGCCTCTTCTGCTGCTTAAACCTCGCTTCCCTAATAGCGGAATTCTTTCGTCGCAGTTTTCTTTGCTGCCCAACCACGGAATGCCGAGGTGGCCGGGCTTGGCTTTCATGCCACCGCAAGGCGCATCAAACTCAAGGTGTCGGCCTCGGCCAAAGTTGGCCCACTCGTCACATCCGGGCTCGCCAAAAGCAACTGTTGGAGCACCTTGTAGGTCAAGCTGTGGCCCTTCTCGGGGATTATACAAACGGGTGTTATTGAACCCAAACGCCTCGCCGTCACGGTATCCAAAACGCGTTGGATCTTCCCGCGGCGGGATGTAGCCAGCTTCCGTCTGATAACCACCAGGATTGGTAAGTGCTCCAGCATAGCTAGGTTGAAATGAATCATCTTGCGCCGGTACATAATTGGTTTCAACAGGATGGTTCCCATGATCGGTAAGTGCTTCAGAATAACCGTATTGAGCTGATTCTTCCTGCCGTGGGATGTAGCTGGCTTCCACTGGTGCGACTCTGGGACTGGTAAAGGATCTAGCAGAGCCAAACTGAGCTGAGTCAGTCTGTCTTGGAATGGAGTTGGTTGCAGTTGGGTAGTTTCTGGGATTGGTAACTGCGCGAGGATGACCGTACTGAGTTGAATCTTCCTGCGTTGGAACGTAGACGCTATCCACTGGGCGACTCCTGGGATTAGTGAGTGCTCTAGAAGAAGAACCAAACTGTGCTGAGTCACTCCGCCTCGGAACATAGTTCGTTTCCGCAGGACGAACGCTAGGGTCAGTAAGTGCTCCCGAGTAACCGTGCTGAGTTGATTCGTTTCGTCTTAGAACTTGGCCAGTAGACTTTGTGAGCGGACCAGAGAAGGTCGGCGCTGGAATAACTTCTGTCAATACCTCGCGGATTGCTCGAGTTGGCCGCGGGGTCGAGTAAACCTGCCCTGTCATTCGGCCAGTAGTTTGGTTTGATGGGGGGAGTGCGGACGCTCCAGTGATCCGGCCCACTACCACGCTACTAGCACTTGGATACGCTGGGCGGAGTTTCTTAGCCGGCTCTAAACCAGCAATTCGGTGTGCTGGCTCAGGGGCGATGACTTCGCTAACAGGCACCGTTTGCAATCCGTCCAACGGTCCAGCATATTCGTAACGGATCTTTTGCGCGTGCGAAACGGATGTCGTACAAACAACTAATGTCAACAATATCGGACCAAACCAAGTCAGTTTACGCATGAGACAAAATGCCGCTTGAAAACCATAGATTGAACGCGGCCAGATAATTCGACCAACACGTAATCTTTGTCGACACGTTGAGTCCGTTGAAATCATTTCAGACGAAACTAGCGACATAGGACATACGATCGGAAAGCCTACCGTGGTCGTTGATTTCTTCGCAGTCGATACACCTTACCAAGCGACGGGAACCGCAATGGGTTCAAATCTTAGGCATAGTCGCCTTTCGCGCGGAAGCTGACCGCTAGGGGCTAGATTGCCGCTGCAGCCTCCGTCGGTGAAAAGGTGAACTTTAAACTGTGGTTTTGGTGGCATGGATGAATACATTTGTCGAAAAGTTGTGGAATTGCCATTTCGAAGTTGTTACATTTGAATATTGACGGAAGGAGTTTCGTATCTGTTGCGAAGATTCTCAATACCCTTGACTCTACCCAAATGACACTGCCATGAACAAAACCATTTTTGAAATCCACTGCAATCCGGTTTGGATGTTGTTTTCACTTGTTTGTGTTTTCGTGTTTGCCATTCCATCAGTGGCTCAGCAGGAAGAAATGGTTGCCGAAATGCGACAGCGGCAGGCCAAGACGCTACAGACACAGCTGTTTATGCACCATCTCCTGCAGGTTGGGTTCAGTAGCGAGTTGCAGGAGGAGTTGGAGGTTGTTGACCATCAGGTTGAAAGCCTGAAAGAGCTGGCCGAGGACTATCAGCGTGACATGGTGGAGTTCCGTAAAAAGAACGTGCAGGTTGGGTTGGAAATTAGAAAACTTATGAAAGAGGGTAACAACGAGGAGGCTGTGAAGCTTGGTGAGGAATCTCAAAATCGGAACAAAGAACTTTTGGAACGTTATATGGAAAAGGCGGCAGAGGTTTTACTACCCGATCAGATCAAGCGACTAAAGAAGATTGCCAAGCGACGGGACGTAAAATATATGAATCAGCCCCAAGGCGAGTTTTCGGTTGTCGCCACGGTCGCCGATGAGATTGGCTTGTCAATGGCAGAGAAAGAGCGGTTGAAGGCCGCGATCAGGGAAGCCCGTAAGGAGTACCACGCGACGGTTAAGGAAGCCAAAAAGAAAGCGCAGGAAAAAATTCTGGCCACATTGACGCCCGAGCAACTGGAGAATCTGAAAGAGATTTTCGGCGAAGATTACGTTCAGGACGCCATGCCGCGCAAGTCCAGAACTGAGATGATGGAAGAGCAGCGTTGAGAGGATGGAGAAAAGAAGGCCGAAGTAAGAGAGTTTAAGCTTCGCCTGCTGTTCCTTCGGGAAAGACACCACCTCTACTAGGCCCAAGCAGGAACCGGAGCTTCGAAAGTGACTTCTTTCTCGACCAACGGGTGCACCAGCGTCAAACTCAATGCGTGCAAGCACATTGGCGGGTCATCCACCGTCAACGATTGTTTCTCTTTGGCTACCGCGCCGGCCGAGTACGTCGGGTCGCCAATGATCGGGAAGCCTAGGTGGCTTAGGTGCAATCGAATTTGGTTTGTCCTGCCGGTTTTAGGATAACAGCGAACCAGTGCGGTCCCATCATCACGCCGATCCACCACCTCAAACTCAGTCTCGGCCGCTAACCCTGCGTCGCTGGTTGCAATCGCTCGTGAGCCAGCTGCCTTGGCATCTTCGCTGATCTTCTCATTACAGCCAAACTTATCCTCGGCCGGATGCCCGTTAACCTTTGCCAGATAAACCTTGCCAACGGTGCCTGCCTTGAACTGCTCGTGGATCGGTCGAGTCACTGACTTTTTCCTCGCAAACAAAACCACACCGGTCGTGTTAGCATCCAATCGATGCAGAATCCGCAGTCGCTCGCCACAAAACACTTTCTCCATCAAGAAAATCAAGCTGTTACGATTGAATCGACCGCAAGCATGCATTGGCAACGGAGCTGGTTTGTTGACCACGATCAAGCCTTCGTCTTCGTACAAAAACTTCACCGCTGCGTTCACGTCCGGTTCAGTGGTCTGCGGCAACAAATGTTCCACTCGCCATCCCGCGCGGACTTCATCATCGGCGGCTAGTGGCTTGCCCTTGAAAACAATCTGTCCATCCTCGCATTCGCTCTTCCAGTACTCGGCGTCCAACCGGGCATGCATTCCGGTTAAAAACTCGAGCACCGGTTTGTGCTCAAATCGCAACGGCACATTCATTGGCCGAACGTTGTTGTAAGGGATCGAACCCGGCAACGGACTGGCATGCAACGCAAACAAATTGTTTCGCTCTTCCAGTAAGTCCGCCAGCTTTTCCTCTTCGGTGCGATAGCAATTCGGGCAACTATGCGGTGGTTTGTACAGCGGCGACTGTTGTTGTTGGGCCGTCAAAACACTTTGACAAGCGTAACACTGGTCGGCATCGGTTTCTTGCAAATCAGGATCGACCGCGACTCGTTTATCAAACACAAAGCAATCGCCATCGTAGTGATCACCACCGCACTCTTCAAAGTACTTCAGGATCCCGCCGTCCAGTTGATAGACTTGTTCGAACCCTTGCTCTTCCATCAACGGGCCTGCTTTTTCGCAGCGGATGCCGCCGGTGCAAAACATCACTAGTGGTTTCTTTTTTGTATCTTCTGGGAGTTGCTTGGTCGCTTCAGGAAACAAACGAAAATGATCGATGCCAGCCGGGACCGCGTTCTTAAACGTACCGACTTCGATTTCGTAGTCGTTACGGACGTCATACAAGGTCACGTCTTTGCCTTCGTCGAGCCACTGTTTGAGTTCTTTAGCGGTCAGTTTGGGGCTGGTTCTGACTTTGGGGCGAATGGCTTCGACCCCCATGCTGATGATTTCTTTCTTCAGCCTTACCAGCATCCGCGAAAACGGTTGGTGGTCGCTCAAACTTTCTTTGGGCTTTAAGTCAGCAAATTCCGGCTGCTTGCGGAGCGTGTCAAAAAACGTATCGATGTTTTCACGGGTGCCAGCCAGGAACATATTGATGCCTTCGAGAGACAACAAGATCGTGCCACGCAGTTCCAGTTGGTTGCATAGCGGCAGCAATTCGGCTTTGCGTTGAGCAAGGTTGTCGAGGTCGACGAATTTGTAAACGGAAATATTAACGAATTCGGGCATTTAAAATCTGGCTTCTGGGGTGATCTACCGTTCAATTTTAGGCCTCAACAAGTTAAAACAATCGCTGCGAACTGAACAGGCGTAAAAACGTCAATGGCCTCTCTAAATCTTGTTCAACGGACGTTCGTAAGGCCCCTCGACCACGGATAATGGAATTTATGACCAAACAACTCACTAGCACAACCTCCCTGCAATTTATCGCTGCCCACGGGCAGCGCCTGCAGGTGATATCAGGCCGAGCGTTATTGGTCGGCTGCGATGTTGACTCGATCGAATTTCTGTCGGGGCCGCAATTCGATTTGAACTTGTTCGCAGTCGATCGCGACATGGCGGACATCGAAGCCTGCAAAAACGCCGTCTCCCATATACCGGGAATGCAAAACCGAATCACCTTTACCGCCAACGACAGCCTGCCGTTCGAAACTTCATTCTTTTCGGCGATCATCTGGGCCGAAGGGGCGAAACTGGGATCGGCGGACTCACTGGCTCGCGAAACGATTTTTGCTGAGTTCGAACGCGTGATCCGGCCGGGCGGGTCGACTTTGGTTTGCGTTGATTTTGATCCAAGCAAGCAGTCGATCGAGGCGTGGGCTGATCAACTTGATGCCGATCAGGTCGAATACGATCGTCGGTCGCAACAGCTTGCGATCTGGAAACGCTCTCGTATCGTAGACAACGGCTCCGTAACAGTTCCGACCAACGAAGCTGTTTCACTGGATCACCACCCGGCCAATTCGAAAGATCTCTACCAGAGCATCTACGACGAAAATTCTTGGTACGGCAACGCGGACGAAGGCCGCTGCCCGGGGATTCGACTGCTGCCAGAATACCAAGACTGGTTGATAGGACCGGTGCTGGACCTAGGCTGTGGTCGCGGGCACGTTGTTGACGCTTTGGTTGAAGCCGGGTTTCAAGCCGAAGGCATCGATCAGATTGTGCTGAATCCCAAAATGCGTGTTGGCGACATCACCAAACCGATCGCCGACATTAAAAATTTTAAAAGTGCCATTTCCATTGATTGCATCGAACACCTGTACGAAGAGCAAGTCGCTGGGCTGTTCGAAAACATGCAACAGACTCAGCGACAAGCCTTTTCAATTCACAACGGCGAATCGACCGGCACCGGTCAAGAACTACACGTCAATCGAAAAGACTTTATCGACTGGACCAAAATCATTCGGGAATACTTTGACATCGCGTCAGCCATTCAAATCAATGAAAACCAAGTTCTCTACTTAACGCTTTCTAGGGGAAATCAATGAAGACCAACCATGCCAATAAACGTTTCACTCGTGCTGGCTCACGTCAATTATTCTTCGCCGCCCCGTTATTGGGGCTGATAATGTGCACCGGCATCGCGACCGCTCAATCTGAATCCAAGCCCGCGACCGCCGCGACCAATTCATCTCAACCCGACAAAGCAAAACCCATGAACAAAGAATCTGTATTACTCAAAGAGTGGATCGGTCCCTACGGTGGCGTGCCTCCATGGCGATCGGTCAAGCGTGGCGAATTCATCGATGCGTTTGACGTCGCAATGGAAGAACACAACGATGAAATCAAGGCGATCACTGATAACCCGGAACCAGCGACGTTTGAAAACACGATCGTGGCGATGGAAAAAGCCGGCCAAAAGCTGAACCGAGTGCAAACGATGTTTGGCGTTTATACGTCGAACTTGAACACCGGCCCAATTCCAGGCATCGAAAAAGCAGTCGCTCCGCTGATGTCAAAGCACAGCGACTCGATCACGCAAAACGAAGCGCTGTTCAAACGCATCGAAACCGTCTACCAGTCCGAAGACCAAAAATCCAAACTCGATCATGCTCAGCAACGTCTGTTGACCGATCGTTACCGCAGTTTCGTACGAAGTGGTGCCAAACTTAACGCGGACCAAAAGAAACAACTAACCGAGATCAACCAAAAACTCGCCGGCCTGTTCGTCGCGTTTAGCCAAAACGTGCTCCACGACGAAGCCAACTATGAAACTTGGATCTCCGATGAAAAAGATTTGGCGGGGCTGTCCGAAAGTGTTATCACAGCAATGGCGACCGCTTGTGAGGAGCGCGACGACAAGGCCCCCGAAGGCGCCAAGTGGTGCGTGACCAACACACGTTCGTCGATGGATCCATTTTTAACCAAAGCCGACAATCGCGAACTAAGGAAAGAAGTCTGGACGAAGTACTACAACCGAGGCGACAACGGCGATGAACACGACAACAACCAAATCATTTCGCAGATTCTAAAATTACGGGCCGAACGAGCACTGTTGCTGGGCTATGAGACTCACGCTCACTGGCGAATGGAGCCCCAGATGGCTAAGCAACCCGCCGCAGCGATGGACTTGATGATGAAGGTTTGGCCTAAAGCGGTCGCTCGAGCCAAAGAAGAAGTCGTGGATATGCAAAAACTGGCTGACGAAATCGAAACCGAAAAGATCACGATCGAGCCTTGGGACTATCGCTACTACGCGGAGAAAGTTCGCAAAGCAAAATACGATCTGGATTTTGATACCGTCAAGCCGTACATGCAGATGGACAAATTGCGCGAAGGAATGATGTGGGCGTCAGGTGAGCTGTACGGTTTTAAATTTACTCAAGTCAAAAACGTCCCTGTTTTCCACGACGATGTCACGACGTACGAAGTCACTCGCGACGGTAAGCACGTAGGGGTTTGGGTGTTCGACCCTTACGCTCGCACCGGCAAGAGTAGTGGTGCTTGGATGAATGCCTATCGCATCCAGCAGAACATCGACCGCCCGATCACTCCGATCGTTTCTAATAACTCAAACTTTATCAAAGGCCAGCCCGGTGAACCGGTACTGATTTCTTGGGACGACGCGGTCACGATGTTCCACGAGTTTGGCCATGCCTTGCACGGTTTATGCAGTGATGCCAAATACCCATCACAAGCAGGTACTTCAGTGGCCAGAGACTACGTCGAGTTTCCCTCGCAGTTGAACGAGCACTGGTTGTCGACCAACGAGATTCTTTCGAAGTTTGCCGTTCATTACAAAACAGGCGAACCGATCCCAAAAGAATTGCTCGAAAAAATCGAACTCGCATCGAAGTTCAATCAAGGCTTTGACACGGTCGAGTACCTATCGAGTGCGATCGTGGATATGAAGTTGCACTTGGCTGGTAACGTGATTATCGATCCGGACAAGTTCGAGCGGGAAGCCTTGGTCGAACTCGGCATGCCCAAAGAAATCGTCATGCGTCACCGCACGCCGCAGTTCGGTCACTTGTTCACCAGCGATGGGTACTCGGCTGGGTATTACAGTTACCTATGGTCGGACGCCTTGACGGCCGATGCCGCCGAAAAGTTCGAGGAAGCTGGTTCGTATTACGACAAAGAGCTTTCCAAGAGCTTGTATGGCAACATCATGTCTGTCGGCGACACAATCGATCCAGCGGAAGGTTTCCGCCGCTTCCGCGGCCGCGATGTTGATACGGGCGCGTTGCTTCGTAAACGGGGATTTCCTGTTGATTAAGAGTTTGGGGGCTGGTGGGATGGCTAGTTTATGTTTGATTCCGGAGGAGTCCTCGTCATTAGCTCAGGGCGGAAGCCCAATGGCACTCTCTTTAGATTTTTTGAGCCACGCTAGTGGCGACATTATACAGCCCTGGCGTAAGCCAGAAAATTGAGCCGCCGGGCGATAGTCTAATGGCACTCACTTTAACCCTGAATGGGGTAACATGTTAATAATGGCCCGCGTCAGGGACTACATTATATTGCCACTATCGTGGCATAAAAATTCT
Source organism: uncultured Pirellulaceae bacterium (assembly GCA_964555525.1). Classification (GTDB taxonomy): domain Bacteria; phylum Planctomycetota; class Planctomycetia; order Pirellulales; family Pirellulaceae; genus Mariniblastus. The sequence goes on along the minus strand of CAZKTR010000091.1, from coordinate 1,442 downwards.
AAAGTGAGTGCCGTTGGGCTATCGCCCGGCGGCTCAGTAGTGACCGCGCAGGTAGTAAAGCGTTTAGAACTTCGCCAACAACGAAAGCCGACCCATGAATTCTTCTAATCCCTTCGAACCAACTCGCACTCAAGCGGAGCCTAAGCCACCTAACCCAGTCCCCGAAACTGCGACGCTATCGCAACGATCCGCATTCAATGTGGCAGTGCTGGCCGAACTAGGCGCTAAATTGGTTGGCCTGATGTTTGTGCTCGACGGAATTGGTGGGTTGATTTCAAATGCAGTCACACTTTTTATAGATAGAAAACAGCTAATCGATGCTGGCCTGCCGTCGTACACAAATTCCGTTACCATGGGCGGTTTTTTATCTTCATTTTTCTTTCTATTTGCGGGGGTCTATTTAGTGACCAACGGAAAGCTTGTGATTGATTTGATCTTAATGACCGATAGTGAGCCCGCGGAAGAAGACCTCCAAGGTTGATTTGATGTCCATTGCTCCCGTTATAAAAAGGACTTCACATCATGCTCAGCTTTGACGAAATTGATGCTGTTTTTAAAGCGCACTACTTCGATGGAATGGGCTGCGTTAGCCACGGCGATGCTAGGTTCTTGTGTGATCTGATCCAAGAATCCCAGCCGACCAAGTGCTTTGAAGTTGGCGTTGCCTCGGGAATGTCGACGGCCTTCTTGTTGAAAGCCTTGGCAAAACTCGGCCCCGAACGCGAACTCGTTTCGGTGGACATCAGTAGCCAATATTACGCCGACCGAACCAAACAGGTTGGTTACGTGGTTGACTTGGCGATCCCCGAACTTGGTTGCAAGTTCGATTTGCAGTTCAATCACTGGTCAGCCGATGTTGAGACTTTCAGCCAAGACGGCGAATTCGATTTTGTATTCATTGATGCTCATCACAGTCACCCTTGGGCGACGCTGGACACGATGCTGGTGCTCCCGTTCGTTAAACCGGGCACTTGGATCGCTCATCATGACATCGCCTTGAAGGACATCCCGCGGTTTGCTCACGAGACCGGCCCGTTTCACGTTTATGAAACGTTTGACCAACCGAAGAAAAAGTCACAGCGTGAGCGACAGAATATCGGCGCGTTTCGGATCGACGACGAACACCGCGACTATGAAGAAACGCTGTTGGCGTCGCTGGCTCAACAGTGGACGGTTTCTGGTGTGATCAAAGAGTCGTTCCACAATCGGATTAATGAGTTGGTCGAACGATATTACAGTGAAGCTTTTGCAACAGAAGTTCGCCAATTAATTGAAGCACATAACCTGATGATCAAGCAGCGTAGAGAGCGTTTGAAAGCTGAAAAGAATCGTTAGTAGAACCAAACAGGTAGCCGGAGTCGTCAGGCTTCGGAATGCGGATTCGAAAGACCTGAACTCTGGTGAGCCTAGCAACCTTGGTTGCTCAACGGCCCAAGGGGCTA
>CAZKTR010000090.1:0-10717 GCA_964555525.1 uncultured Pirellulaceae bacterium | reverse complement strand
GTCCCATTCACGTGCCTGAACAAATCGTCTTGAACTCGCACCGAGAGATCAAAATTGCTTTTGTCTACCGGAACTTGCTGAGCGTCCAACAGACAAGGGGCAAGCAGAGTACTGATCAAGCAACCAATCGCTACTAGCGATCGCGTCATTGTGAAATTTATCATGATGGTAAAACGTTAAATTGGGTGAGTAAAAAACGAACAAGCACGGTCTTCGACCGTGCTTGAAAAGAGTCTATAGATTGTATCGACAACCGCAATCCTGCAAATCGCAATTCTTCTGCGGTGGCTACGGTTTCGCGAATCCATGCAAATTAGTCGATGGTTTCAAGAACCGAGAATGTTTCTTTACCGTTTGAATCCAAAATGACGTCTGCCGCTGGTGTTGGTTCAACATCCAAGTTAGCCGAAGCAGGGACGATATCTTCGTCATCCAGAGATAAACTCAACCCCTTCGGAGCCGGGTTGGTCGCGGCTGTATTAACCGGAATCGAAGAAGCCGGTTCCCCAAGTGTCACGGCAGCTTCTGGCATTTTTGTTGCTGGCGTAATTGAATCGGCAACCTTCTGAGCCCCAGTTTGCGGCTGAGCTTGAGCTTGAAGTTGAGTTTGAGGCTGATTCAAAACTGAAACACCAACCGGAGCCACTGCAGGTGGCTGGACTGTCGGTCGAAGATAAACATTGTTAGACGGACGTGGAACTTGGGCCGTTGGGCGAACCGGAACCAATCGGCCTTGAACGGCGGCAATGTTTGGTCGAGGCCGACCGTTTGGCTGAACTTGCGTTGGAGCCTGAGGCCGCTGAACTAGCTGCCGCTGAACTTGAGTTGGCTGTTGCGCGATATTTGGGTAATAAGCCACTACCGACCCGTCAGCTCTTCTTACGTAAACCGGTCGACTTCGTTGCGACGCAGTGAGTCGGCCTTGGTAGCCGTTCTGAGGGGCGACCGTTCGTGGCGCATATCGCTGTGGTTGAGGTTGATACCGCGGCTGTGGCTGAGGTTGGGCACGAAATCTACGAAACAGTTGTGCCTCGGCTTGCGAAGCATTCAATAGCGACAAACAAGCCACGCCTAAAATGATACGTAAAATCATAATTCTTCTCTCCAGCTAACCAAAGGCAACCAATGCAAACTGTCTGCATTCATCGAGCAACGATCTGTTAATTTAGTGCTATTGTGGCATGGGGCCTCTCGAATTGAAAGTAGCGAATACTTTGGTGTTCTTATCAAACCGAATTTTGGTTGAAAAACTCGCTATAGCTGTTAAATCGAAAACCGATGTTTGGGCAAAATGAGCCAAAACAAGCTAGATCCGGCCAAATCACGAGTGCTACCACTTTTCCAAAATGTCAACTTTGGCAAGCTTTGCGGCTGTTGTTTGACCGTTTAACGGGCTGCCGGAATCGGGACGATTTAACGCTTTATGAGCATTATTGGGCTCATTTCGAACGCCAACTTGGCTTCAGCTTTGCTGATCACACCGGGACACGCGAGTTTAAATGCATTTTAGATCTTACCCATTTTCCCAGCTCGCCTTACTACTCACATTGATCGGTTTTGGTTCAACCCAAATTTTTGCTGACGATACTGGCGAAGGCAATTTGCGGCGAACTGCGATCGTCAACGCCGTCCAAGAATGCCAACCGTCGGTCGTCAATATTCGCGGCCGCAAAATGGTGAAGGCCGACAGCAGCACAAGCAGTCAAGCCAAGAAGCAAGTCAACGGTATGGGAACCGGCATCGTGATCGACTCGCGTGGGTATTTGTTGACGAACTATCACGTAGTTCAAGGCGTTCGAAGCATCGAAGTCACTACCAGCGACCGTCAAAAAACAACCGCAGAGCTGTTGGCTCACGATCCAGAAACCGATTTAGCGATCCTGAAAATCAATACTCGTAAACCGCTACCAGCAATCAAAATCGGCACGTCATCAAATTTGTTGTTGGCCGAACAAGTGATCGCCATCGGTAACGCCTACGGATACGAACACACCGTCACTACAGGAATCGTTTCATCGCTAAGCCGAACGGTACAAGTTAATGACGAGCAGATTTATCGCAATTTGATTCAAACTGATGCCGCCATTAATCCCGGTAACTCGGGTGGTCCGCTGTTGAATACAAATGGCGAGTTAATCGGGATCAACGTCGCGGTCCGCATTGGAGCTCAAGGAATCGCCTTTGCAATTCCCGCAAACGACGCAATCGACGTCGCGGCGGATCTTATGTCAGAAATCTTTCCGAATGAAAACTATCATGGAATGACGCTCGAAACCGAGTATGTAGATCACAAGCCGCGATTAAAGGTAATCTCAGTCGCCGCTTCAAGCCCGGCAGCCAGCGAAGGCATCAAGCCCGGTGCTTACGTATCAAAAATCAATGGCCGCTCCGTGAAAACTCGGTTGGATTTTCAAACCGCCTTGCTACGTTCGTCAAAGCGAAAGTTTAAAGTTGAACTCGGGGACGAATCCACGGTAGAACTCGTCTACACAAAAGGCACGGTTCCAGTGCGTGACGGTGCCGTTAAGGTTGCGATGGCTGGCGACTCGATGCTCCCTAAAAAGCAAGCCGGAGCCGCGATGCTGGCGTGGAATCCACTCGGTCTGAAGTTAACACCTGCGACTGAAGCAGAACTCAAGGACCGCCATCCGAAGTACAAGCGTGGTTTGCGAGTCATGGGGGTTCGCAAGGGAAGTCCTGCTGAAGCGGAAGGGATCATGCCTGGCGACGTGTTGGTTGCAATGCACGGCTGGAAGACCGAATCGTTAGAGAACCTAGCCTACATTCTGCAGCGTCCAGACGTGATGAAGCGACAGAATTTCCTGTTCTACATTCTACGAGACAAAGAACCGTTTTGGGGTCAGATGCGAGTCGCAAGCTTGCCGCGATAACAATCGCCAAGCGATGACATGTGGAGCCGATTTGGCCGAAATTCGGCGCCCACGCTTATAGTCCTTGCATTGGTCGGTTCACCCCAGATGAACCTCCACCCCAACTAAAAACGGTTTTTACCGCCAGCGTGAGCATTCCGCTGGCGGTTTTTTATTTGCACTGCGTTGTTTCTCCGTTACATTTTGGCTGTTATTGTTATGAGGCTGGTCAGTCTTTTAATTTGGTGCCTGGATGCTGAAATATCTTATCCCTCGAATTGATCTGGCAGAGCTTCCTGTAATGTTCGCAATGGCCTTTGCCGGCGCGATTTTGGCCGGAATGTACGGGGTCCTTCACGATCACATTACGTACTCAATCGGCCCCGAGTACTACACAAATCTAAAATTCAAGCAATTTAAATTCGCAGATTTTGGCCTTGGCGATCGCGTCTTTGTATCTTGCATTGGATTCCTTGCAACTTGGTGGGTGGGATTCATTATCGGTTGGTTTCTCGCCCGTCGATTGATTCCAAACCAACTTCGAGGAGTTGCACTTCGATCAGTTTTCAGGGGGTTCGCAATCGTATTTGTTTGCGGCGCATTGGCGGGAATGGTTGGTTACCTGTACGGGGTGTGGCGTGGACCCGGTGCTGATTACTCAGCATGGCTGCCAATCACCAAACGATTTCAAATCACCGATATTTGGGCATTTGTTCGTGTCGCATACATTCACAATGCGAGTTACCTTGGAGGTTTAATTGGGCTGATAATTTCGTTGACTGTTGTCCGGCCAAAAACGCCGGGCTTATCCCAGAGCGAAGGCACATGATAATAGGTAGAATCAAAAAACACGAAACATACCAAAGACACGAAAAACAGAATCATTTCGTGTGTTTCGTTTCTTTTGTGCGTGGTTAAGCAGTGAATAGTGATTGGTTTTTTAGTCTGTTTTTATGAAACACATCAAGCTACATCCCGTTCGTACTAATGAGTGGCGGAACCATTGGTTCGAGTGGCCTCGTAGTAAGCAGGTAGTCGCCTCGATGTTGCTGTGGGCGTCGAGGGCACATGCAACGCAAATCGTATTTGACCCGAGTTTAGAGATTCCCTTGACGTATTCGAACGCAGTTGATGATCAGATCGAGACCGAATTGCCTGCTCCGCCCGAAGAGGTGGTTGAGACGTTTTTGACTTACTTGCAGGCCATTGCCACGGACGACAGTCGGTTTGGGTTGGTGCGAACAAAAAAAGAATTTGACACCGACAGTGAGCTAGAAGTCGCCATTGCCGTGCCGGATATTGAATTGCACGTAACTCACAACTGGGTGATGAGAGTTGGTGGGACATCGGCGACATTTACGTCGTCGGACGATCTACTTTAACGGCATGATCTTGATGTTGCGAAACCAAACTCGCTGGGCTTCGGCTTGCAATGCGATATGGCCATGAGTTAGCTTACGGTTGGCTCCTTTGGCCAGTAGCGGTTTGGCTTCTTTACTATTGGGATCCAGTTGAGGCTTTGTATAGCGCAAAACTTCTTCACCACGCACACGATAGATGATTTGCTGGTTGCCGTGGACTTCGATCTCAACCGAAACCCATTCATCCGGCGGCAAGGTTGGGCCGCTTGATTTGACGATGTGTTTTTTAGTAAACTTTCCGTTGTGGACGAGATGCGTACCGGGTGTGCAAACGTTACCAGTTTGGCGTTTGCCCTTACCTTGGTCGGCAAGGAATTGCATCTCCAGACTTGCCGGAAACGCTTGTTCTAGTTCCATGCTCTGCGGTGATTGCGAGTGCAACATGACGCCGCTGTTCAGGTCTACGTAGTTCGGGGCGTCGGGTAACTGGCGGCCTTCAAACCGATATTCCATTCGCAGTTTGTAGTGTGAGTATGACAGGTTCGAATACAGGTGTCCGTAGCGTCCGTCGAATTCGTTGTAGTCGTCGTATTCGCATTTGAGAATCCCGTCTTCGACGCGAAATGTATTGGCGTAGTTGTCGCCGATCGGGTGTCCAGCGATTTTAACGGTCCAGCCGTTTAGATCTTTTCCGTTGAACAGGTCGACCCATTTGGGCTCAGTGGACTGTTTGTTTTGAGCGATACACGTCGACTCGGGGCAGGACAAGAGGCCCAGTATCACCAAGCTGATGATCCATTTCGCACTGGCTCCGAACGAATGTTTTGGGGTGTTTCCCATTTTTACTCCTAGGTGATTCGCGTAAATAAAGGTTCTAGCTCACGATGGCCATGACGCCGAAAATCACAACGGCAAGTACGATCGCGACCGCTATCATAATTAAGATCTGAAACAGATAGATCACGAATGCTCTTGCGGCGCTGGTTGGGAGCATCAAGCCGTAAACAAACGTCGCCGCTACGAATGTGAGTCCGATCGAGGCAAATGGTGCCAGTTGAATCGGTGCAACTGATGCGAGAGCAAAGTTCATTACGGTAACGACCAAACCTTGTACAAAACTGATTCCGCAAGCATGCCCGTAGGTTGGTTCTGGGATAGCTAGTTTTGCTGGGAGGCTTGCCTTCGTTTGTGGGCTTCCATAATGAGTTGGCGCCGCGTAGGGATTGTTGTTGGTGGAACTTTTCGTGCTAGTTGGGGTGTTCGAGCCTGCGAAAGGGTTACTGTTAGCGGGGACGTTGTCTGGCTCTAGATCTACGAGGGAACCAAAGTTGGGTTCCGTCTCTTGCTTGCGAGACGGGGAAAACGCTTCTCTAAAGTCTGCTGGGTCCGGCACAAACACTTTGTTAGCTAGTGCGACCGCTGCTCGGAGGAAAACGCCGCTGATCAAACTAGCGATAACTAATCCAAAAAGTGCAGCGGCCAAAGTTGTGGTCCTTTAAAAGTTAGAAGCGTTGGTGCATGTTAGTAGGTGGGAATCAAAGCGTCAAAGCTGCCGATTCCCAAGGTCCTTGCGGGGCGGTCCAAGAGTGGTGGACTTGTGATAGAGTGATCGTCGTTGTCGCGTTAATGCGTGGCAAAAACAAAAGCAGCTTTGGGTTAGTCAGAAGCAGCAACCATGCGGACGAACAATTATTTCGTCAGGATCAGCTTGTCTTGTTTGGTGCGACGCAAGCGATAAATCTGGCCGTTGTTCTCGATCCAAATTTCATCACCACAGCGAGCCAATGCTTCGAAGCTAATGATCTTTGGCAGCGCTTTGGCGTCCATGTTAAATGGAACCGGCGATGGGTCTTGGCCATCATCAGAATTTGGAATATTGTTCGGCCCGGCGTTCATGATTCTTGTGCTGTGTTGGACTACGGCTGAGGAAAAACGCGCCGCGTGGTGAAGCGAAAGTATAGTGGGGGTGCCCTGTTTAGCAACCGCAGATCGACGCCCTTTATACGTTGTGGCGGGCTTTTTTAATCCGAACGCGAGTGGAAGAACGATTTTACAGGTCGTGTTACTCGGCTATTACTTGACTATTACATAAATTGTTCAAAAGCAAGGCTTAGAGAGGCTGATCGGTTAAAGACGCCAGAGTTGCGAAGAGCGTTGCTTGATCTGTTGTCATCACTTTTGTTCGGCCTTGGCTTTGCTTAGGTTGTTCCAGTAAAGAATCGAACTATCAGGATTCTCCAGTCGCTTGATAACATGCGGCGAAGCTAGTCTCTTTACTTCTTCAATGCCAATAATGCCAACGGCAATTTTAACGCATTCTCCTTCCAAAGCTGATTCTTCTTCAGCCTGAATTTTATCCAAAAGGGGACGTACCGCCGGCGGCCCGATCTCGACTAAAGCGTATCCAGCATGACCGCAAAACATCAGTTCGCCCACGACTGAACTTTGGCCTGCTTTTGGTTCGAGCCATTCGATGAGGGCAGGCACAGCCTCACGGGCTCTCAGTTTTCCCAACGCCCGAATTGCGAGGTTTCGAGGTGTCGTCACTGTATAGTACTCTTCCCCGGGTTCGACTTCCTTGTGCAATATTGAAATCAACCCTGGGATAATTCTGTAGTCGGCGGTGTACGAAAAATCGTAATGATCAATGACTCGCATAGCCTCAACGTGGTCGCTATGATCGGACGACGCAAGTAGCAATAACAAATCTCCTTTCTTCACATTATCGTCTGCTGGTATCGTGTTGTTGTAGAACACCATCCATGCCATCGCCACGCCAGCGAGTAAGTATTTGCTGAAAAACATTTCGAGCCTCTCTTTTCTAGAAATACAACAAGTCCACCAAACAACTAGATTTTCGAAATGTGCCGAACGTAATGCCACTCGGCGCGAGTGTAAAGACAACAAAGTGTCCAGATGATGCCGTTGGCTGCTAGCACTACATCTGCTGACTTCTGTAGTCTCGGGTTGCTGTCGTTGAGGAAGTTTTCTATTGATGGGGTGGTAGAGAACACTCAATAACTGGAATCCAATCATGAAAACCTTTGTTTCCGTCTTTGCGGCCCTTTCGTCAATCGTTCTAGCGGGTTTATTAAATCAAACTGCCGTGGGGCAATCGAGTCAATATATGGTAGTCGGCGCAACTGCTCTCGGTAGTGCGGCGCCAATACAAAGCCAGTCGCGCACCTATCGTGCTCCTCAAGCCCAACCAGTTTCTTTGAACGCCAAACTTGTTGGCTATCGAGCGACTGCCTGGCAAACCGTTCATACATCTTCAAAAGCAGAAGCCGAACAAACGTTGGCTACGCTCAAGCGAATCGGCTGCGAAGTTGAAACAAACAACCATGGCGATCATGTCGACATTAAGTTTCGCTGCGAAGAGTGGCGGTCGATGAAAGTCAAAACGTACACGCTACAATCACAATGGTCTAATTGGTGTGAAAACCAAGGCATGGAAACGGTCGTTGTGAACCCGCCCGCCAACACCAAGCGACCGACCGTGTCTTTCCAAATGGCAACCCCTCGCACGGTTCACTTGCACGACCTTGCAGCAGCTCAAAAGATTATGAACACGTTGACTTTAGTCGGTTGTGAGCTAAAAACCGCCGACCATAACGGTCACACGGATGCGACTTTTAGTTGCCCGCAATGGAAAACGATCGAATTGGCAAACGAAGAAAGCGCACTGGCTTGGCAAACGTGGTTAAAGGATAGTGGCTTTGAAACAAGACACGCCAACGTTCAAGACAACGAAGGTTCTGGAACCGTTAATGGTGCTCCTGCAACCGGCGGCGCTGGTTCAGCGACACGAAGTTCTGGGTCGGCAACACAGGGTGCTGGTTCAGCAACACGCACTTCTGGTTCAGGTACTCACTAAGAGGTTTGTGTTTGAGAAACTCTTAGGCGATCGCACGTGGGTCAAGAAACAAATCAACAAAACGCAATGGCTTCCAGTAACGGTAGGCCATTGCGTTTGTCTTTTCGCAAGGATCTGCACGCCCAATGCCAGACCTATCAAGGTCGTAGCTATTGGGTCGTCAAAGATCCGTTGAGCTTGAAGTATTATCGCTTCGAGGAAGAAGAATACGCGTTGCTGCAGATGTTGGATGGCAAGACCAGTCCCGACCGCATCAAGCGTGAGTTTGAGTATCGATTCTCACCGCAAAAGATCTCTGTCGGCGAACTGTTTCAGTTTGCGGGGATGTTGTTTCGCAGCGGGCTATTGATTTCGGACGCTCCCGAGCAAGGCGTGCAGTTGCTCAAACGCGGCCAAGAAACGCGGTCACGAGAACGTTGGCAGTCGATGACCAATATTTTGGCCATTCGATACCGCGGTTTCGATCCCGATGCTTTGTTGGGTAAGCTGAACGGTTACTTCGGTTGGTTCTTTACGTGGACTGCGTTTTTCTTTGTGGCGCTTCTGGGTTTGGGTGCGATCGGGCTAGTGGTTGCTCAATTTGAAACCTTTCAAAACAAGCTTCCCTCGTTCTACGATTTCTTTGCCGCCAAAAATTGGATCTACCTTGCGATCGTTTTGGGCGGCACCAAGGTCTTGCACGAATTTGGTCACGGAATCGCTTGCAAACGCTTTGGTGGTGAATGCCATGAGATGGGCGTGATGATGCTGGTGCTGACACCGTGCTTGTATGTCAACGTCAGTGATTCGTGGCTGCTGGATGATAAATGGAAACGAGCGATGATTGCGGCGGCGGGGATGTATGTCGAACTGGTGTTGTCGGCGATCGCCGCCTATGTCTGGTGGTTTAGCGCGCCGGGGATTGTGAACCAGTTGGCACTAAACATCGTTTTTGTGTCATCGGTCAGCACGATCGTGTTTAACGCAAACCCGTTGCTCCGCTACGACGGCTACTACATCTTGAGCGACATTCTTGAGATTCCTAACTTGCGATCCAAGGCGACATCGATCTTGAATCGGTTTTGCGGCAGTTTGTTTTTAGGGATCGAGTCGAAGCCTGATCCGTTTTTGCCTAAACGTCATCAGTGGTTGTTTGCTACCTACAGTGTTGCAGCGGCGCTTTATCGTTGGGTGATTACGTTTTCAATTTTTTGGTTTGTTTATCGAGTGCTTGAGCCATACGGTTTGAAAGTGATCGGTCAATTGATCGCGTTGTCTTCGATTTATGGTTTGTTGGGTATCCCGTTGATTCGGTTGTACAAATTTTTCTCTGTTCCAGGAAGGTTGGGCGTCGTGAAACGCGTTAGAGCAACAATTTCGTTTGCATTATTAGCGTTGTTGATTTTCGGAATCAGTTTGGTGCCGATTCCACACTACGTGTATTGCAGTTTTTACACTCAAGGCGCGAATGCCGAAAACGTCTTTGTCGATGTCCCCGGGACTTTGACGGATGTTTTGATTGCCGAGAACACGCCGGTGGAGGCCGGTCAACCGATCATCGAACTGTACAGCCAAGACTTGCGCGTACAGTTGGCGAGTCTATTGACCGAGAGCGAGTTGGCTGAGGTTCGCCGTGATAGTTTAATGCGTACGGCGAGTGCCGAGGGGTCTCAGTCGCTTGGATTGCGATCGGCCCAAGCGGCTTATGAGACTGCGCACGAGAGTTATCGGAAGCGGTATGAGGATTTGAATCGGCTGACCGTCCGGGCTCCTGTAAGCGGGTTGTTGATCGCTCCGCCTTTGGTAACACCAAGTGATCGGGACGAAAAAACGCTTGAAGAATGGGTGGGTTCGCCGCTGGATAAAGGAAATTTGGGAGCCGCGTTGAAGCAGAGTACCTTGGTCGCGCAGGTGATCCCAGATCCGAAAAAGTTAGAGGCCGTGTTGGCAGTTGACCAAGCGGACGTCGAGTTTATAAAGAAAGAGCAGGCGGTTGAGTTGCTGGTGAATCAAGTACCGTGTGAGACGTTTGAGTCTGAGATCAAGCTTGTGACGCCCAACGAGATGCGTGATACGCCGCGAGCGTTGTCCAGTAAGCACGGTGGTGACATTGTTACCACGACGGATCGGTCGGGCATGGAGATTCCGACCAGCACCAAGTTTTTGGTGAAGGTTGATCTGGAGAACAAAGACGAGTTAATTGTACCCGGCAGCACCGGCGTCGCAAAAATCCGGGCTGGCAGCCAAACCGTTGGCCGTCGGATTTGGCGATTGGCCAGTCGAACGTTTCAGTTTGAGTTGTAGTTGAGCTTTCATCAATTGAGCCGCGGGTCTATCGCCCGGCTCAGAAATTCATTTGGTTTCAGCGTCTTCTAATTCCTTCAGGGCCTCTTCGCGGTCGTTTTGTTCTTCGATCAAAGATTGGCGGACCGCTTCGGGGAAATTTAAATCGGTTTCGTCGTTCCGCGATCCATAGCCGAACTCGTGATTACAACCGTCATCATCTTTGCCATTAAATCCAAGGCTGTAAAGCAGATAGCTGTCGCCTTCGCGGCGATACTTTAAGACGCCTTCAGCGCCGGAATCGTTGAATGGATCTAGGGGTACCGCTGGAATGAATTCAGGTACTA
>CAZKTR010000089.1:0-11041 GCA_964555525.1 uncultured Pirellulaceae bacterium | reverse complement strand
TTACGGTGAGCTTTTGACGTCTCGCGGTCGAACGCCAGTCGATGTGTTTGTAGTTGTCGTCTTGGGTATAGTCTCGCAACCTTTCAAATTCGTTGTCCTGACCAATGCTCCGTGATCGGCGCATCCCCAACAAGCTCAGGCGGTTGGTTCTGGCCAGCAAGTCGTACTCGGAAATTTGCTGGATGTCTGGGTAGACGTTGACGGACGAATGCGTTGGGATTTCATGGTAGACTCGCCACAACCTTAGCGGGCTGAACACCTTCAAATACACCGTGTTCAAATCGACTTTTCCGCGCTGAGCGGCAACGTACTCGTACTTAAATTCAGTATTAGATTGAGGGCGTAGTTTTGTACTAAACTGTTCTGGCGTCACGGTGAAACCGGGAGGGAGGTCGTCACGAACAACGACTTTGCAACCGAGCCCTCCTCGTTTAACCACTCTTAACCGCACAGGATACTTTTTTCCTTGTGACCCCGTACCACCGATGATTCGCGAGCAAGAAAAGTGTTTGGCTCGAAGCATGAACCCCGCCATAAGCCCATCAATAAACATCACCAATAGTAAAACGAAGACCAACGCCGCAACTGTATAAAATCCCCACCTCCACCATATGTTATTGTCAGCGGTTGAAAATCGTGACGCTACAATCGATATCACAAGGGGGCTCGCGAAAATCGCCAATGTTTGGTTGCTGGGGTAGAGCTTTAAATACTTCGCAGCGAGGAAGAGTGGCAGTGCCATCAGCGCCAGCAAGATGATGGGGCGATTGATCAAAAATTCGGGCGAACCGATGACCATGTCCCAAAGGAGCTCTAGAAAATTGTTGAGGAAGTCAGGCACTAGATGGACTTGTTAAGACGGCTAAACAACGTTGGGAGAAAAGTCGATTTCTTGTTACTTCAGGCGAGGCACTTCGATCGACCGGATCAAACCACCTAGGATTTGGTCGACGTCTTGGCCTTCGACTTCGGCTTCGGCGGTTAGCTGGACGCGGTGTCGCAAAACGGAAACGGCGATGTCGATCACGTCATCGGGAACGGCATAGTCGCGCCCCATGAAGGCGGCCAGCGTCCTGGCTCCTTGCATCAAGCTGATGCCTGCTCGCGGCGACGCACCAAGGTACAGTTGCGGCCACTGCCGCGTTAAGCGCACGATGCGATTGATGTAGTCGACCAATCGCGGATCGATGCGGACGTCAGCACTCTCTTTGGTGACTTGCAGAATCTGCTCTGGCGATGTGATTTGTTGGATCTCTTTTTCGAGTTGCTCGTCCAGATTATTTTGGCCACCGTGCATCAACAAAATCCGGGCTTCTTCCGCCTCGCTCGGGTAGTCGGCTTTTAACTTAAGCATAAACCGGTCCAACTGAGCTTCGGGCAAGTTGTAGGTGCCTTCGGACTCAAGCGGGTTTTGAGTGGCCACGACCAAGAACGGGAGTTTTAGTTGGTGAGTTGTGCCGTCAACGGTGACTCGTTTTTCTTGCATGATCTCTAGCAAGGCCGCATGGGTTTTGGCAGGCGAGCGGTTGATTTCGTCGGCTAACAAAAACTGAGTGAACACAGGACCGGGGCGGAACATGAACTCTTGCGTTTTCATGTTAAAGATTGGAGCACCGGTGATATCCGAAGGCATCAAGTCCGCGGTAAACTGAATCCTGCCAAAATCGCAACCGAGAATTTTGCCGAGCGTACGAACGAAAAGCGTTTTGCCGAGTCCGGGAGCACTCTCGATCAAAACATGTCCGCCGGAGAACAGTGCAACCAATGTTCCTTGGACCAGTTCGTCTTGACCGATAAAGACCTTTTCAATCTCGGCACGGATCTGTTGGTAGAGCTTCCGAGTGGGTGTGTCGGCTCCGACCTTGCGTTCGTCAGTTTCTCCCCCAGAAAGCCGTTGCTCTGCCAAGGCCGAAACGTTCGTGTTAGGTGTGGCGTCGGGAGGCAGCGGGACTGGTTGAACCACTTGCTGAGTAGGTTGTACCGGTGGTGGAACCATCGGTTGCCCTACCGGTGGCTGTACTGGCGCCGGTTGTGCTTGTGGTTGGGGCGTTTGTTCGGCCAACACGTTACCAGCAACACTCTGATTGGGCACCAAGCTGACAAAGTCGCACTTGGGGCATTTTATTTTGTTGTTGGCCATTGAGACGCCAACTTTGAGTGCCGCGCCGCATTGGGAGCATTGGAATTGAATCGAAGACTCGGATGGATTGTTCATGGGTTACTGTTTTTCAGCTTTTCTTTTTGTTGGAACCCGAAATGGATTCTTGATACTGTTCGATGGTCCGGCGCGCATGTTCTTTGCTACTGGACTTGGATAATTGTTTTGCGATTGCGTTAATGTGGTTGCGGAACGTAGCAGTGGAGCGTTTTGGTGTGCGCTTGGGGCGCCCAAAAATAGGAAAGTAGACAAAACAAAACAAAACTCCCCACAACAAAGCGAGCGGGACGATGTAGCACAGCGGCTCCTCGGCGATCCAAGCCCACGAGTTTTGGTTTACAAAGTCCGTGTTACGAACGGGAATTTCGGATTCGCTCTCAAGAATCAATACCTGCTGGGAAAATCCGTAGCCAAATCCGTATTCGTCCTCGCTTAAGCTAGTTGCTTCGGCGACCAGTTGGTCCGCGAGCGATTGTTTGTTCGGATCGGCAGCGGCAAAATTGACTAAAAAAGATCCATTTTGAACCACAATGATTTGGTTATTTGAGTATGAATTATTGTCGGCTAGGCGATAAACCATGTCTTCGCCATCAACAGTTAGTAGCGACTCAACCTCCCACTTCGCGGTAGATTTTTTTGGCGCCATCATGACTTCGACCGGCAGTTTCGGAGCCGTACTAAAACTTGCGTTGTCAGCCATCGGTCCAGCCAGCAGGTTGCTGTGTTTGCGTGGCTTGATCACCTCGATGTCGAACCAATCACAAGCAGTGTTGCACTTGCTCGGCCAGAAGTCGTCTTGCCAGTTGTTTCGGCGGTTTTGGGTGGCCAATTGAGCCTCGGAAAGCAATCGTTGGGATTCGGCTTTGAGTTCCGGTGAAACCCGTTTTTGCGCCGCTTGGTAGTAGTCTTCGTCGGCTCGATAGTCAGCTCCTACGTATACCAACGTTTTGGATCCGTAGCCTGTGTCCATCCATTCCTCGATCGCCTTGGTCGCTTCATCAGACGGGCAACGAATATTTTCGGGGAACCAAAATACGATGCCGAACTCATCGATCTTTGGCGAAATTCGATTGCGTACTGTGACATCATAGCCAAGTTCTTCCAGACGCTCTGCAAATAGCGAAGTACTATTAATACTGAGCGGCTGTTCGTTCACTTTACCGTACTTCGTTTCCACGGGCAGGCTCGAGTTACCACCGCAGCCAGCGATTGTGCTCAAGCAAACGATTAAAAACCAGCATGTTAGCTGCGAACCCACTGCGAGCGATTTACCATCAGTGGCCTGCTCTCGCTTGGCTGCTTTAGTGCGTGCCGCTTTGACGGTGCTCTGGAAATCGTCGAGGCCTCGCCAGCAATTATCGAAAACTTCTTTGGTGACCGGGTAGTCGCCGAAAAACGTTTGCTCGAACGGGACCATCACATCGCCGTAGTATCTGACCAGCGGCGGACTGTCCGAAAGCTCTCGTAGGTACTGGCGATTGGTTTTTCCTTTTTTTAGCCGGACTAACTTGGCTTGATCCAGCGTCACTAGCACGTGACTGAACAAGAAGATCAAAGCCATACGGAAGTTTCCAGACTGGTAAGCTGCTTGAGCCTGTTGGCGAAAATCACCTTTCGTCACGTCCATTTCAAAGGGAAGGTGTCGAATGCTTTCGGCGATCGACCGATCAGGCCGTGAAATATCATCGGATCCCAATTCGATTTCAACTCGCGAGTTCATAACTATCCAGACAAGCAGACCAATCAACACCAGTACTGCGATGCCCAAAAACCCATAAACGAACACTGTTCCCATGAACCCCAGACCTACACTCGGCGCCGTTAACGGCGCCCGCGCTGTCGCTGGAGCTGTTTTCGGTTTCTTTTTGATTACTGCCTCTGGAATCGATTCTCGATCGCGAGTCAATGCCGCTTCTCGTTCTCCCAATCCCGTCGGTGATATCTCGCCGCTTTCCTGGTCCACCCAAGGCATTGATTCCAAATTCTGAGCCACCAGCGAATGAGTCGACAGCAAGCAAAATCCAAACAGCGCAAGCAAAAACAATCCGCGCGGTCCACGCGTGGATTTACTTTGAAGACAAATCAGAATGTGTTTGAACAAAGGCAACATGCGGTAAGGCTTTAGCTTTCGCGTGATTGACGCAGGAGAGTGTTTTCGGATCTGAACTTGAGGTCAACTGCCCAGCCTTCTTGTCGAATACGAACATCGATGTACATCAGGAATCGGACGACCGCCAAAAATCCAGCGACCAACCAGCCCGATATTAAAATGTAAAACGGCTGTAACGAGATTTCAGAATTGGCTCGAATGCTGAATACCGAATCAGCCATGACGAAAACCGAATGGACTGAAAATAGTAGCAGCGGGGCAAACAGCAACATTAACAAAAATTGCATCGTGATTGATGACGAGGCCAGCATGTGTAAGTTTCTTGAACGCTGAGACAATGAAGGAAGGTCACTTTTCGATTTAAGAGGTGTTTGCTCCAAGTAAATCACCTCCGGCACAAAGGGTCTCATGCCTCGCACAAGCAATCCTATAAAGGTGATCGCTGGTAGTCCCAAGCACGCCATCAAATAAGCCTCTTCGCTATCGTCGGGCGCAGTAATCATAGCCACCAGTACCGCGAACAAAGCCAGTCTCAATATTCCTTGTGAAAACAAAAAATAAGGCAAGCGTTTTAAAAACTGCTTCACGACCGCCCAAATCGAATGCTCCTCCAAAAACATCACTCGGCCCATAAAAATAGTGATCAAGCACGTTCCTAGTTGGGCCTGACTGACCATCAAAGCAATCATGGCAACGTAGTAGGCGAGCGAAAGTTCCATACTGAACGACACATCGGTCATCCAGCCGATTAGGTAGTAGTCCAGCACCACAAACGGCATCGCGTTCAAAAAAAGCAACACCATGATCGGCTGCAAGTGTCGAACTAAAACATTGGCCGCAAGGTCAAAGACTTCCAAGCTACTTCGTTCGCGGATGGCAATCGAGGTTTGATCAAATTGCATTACCAGTCCTCGCTTTCAGATTTATCAGGCTGCGGAAATCCAAGCACGACAAAGTAGAACAACAAGGCGAAACTGGTAGACAGCGAAATGACTCCCTTGAGTGGCCAAGGAAAAGCCGGCTCTGGCGAAATATATCCCTCGATAATCGCGGCCAAGCAAAACAAAACCATCCCCACCATTGCAATCGGTAATGCATCGCGAGCGTTTTTGAGCAACGAGTCCAATCGAGATAGGCCGTTGGTGCGAATCCAGCCAATCCCGATTCTCAAGCCAGCGCCGGCGGACAACACAACCGCCGTCAATTCGAATGGCCCATGAGCAGTCACGAATCGTTGAAAATTCGCACCCGAATCACCGACTTCAGGTCGAAACATGTATCCAAATGCTGCGCCCAAATAAGTTGCGTTAAATGCGAGAGTGACTAAGCCAGGTAAAACACCTAGCATTGAAACAAAACAACTAAGCCCAATCCCAGCATTATTCCAGATGTAGCGTCCAAACATCCACGAATTTGCAGTAATACTCCCGTAGCCATCCTGCGAACCCGCGTGCATCCCTTTCATCTCGTCCATTGTATCTTGACCAATAACATTTTCACAAAACCCAGGCCAGCGACTGTCTTGGTAGGCCAAGAAAGCCGACATCGCGAACAAGCCCCAAAAAATGACGGTGGCGATGTGCACGCAGGGGTCATGAAAAATACGCCGAGGGGTTGTTATGAAAATCACGTCGATCCAGCGCTGCCAACGATACTTACGGCTCCGGTACAGCTGATTGTGAGCTCGAGCGACCAAGCGATGCAAGTAAACAGCCGTATTTGGCGGCAATTGATAGGCTTCGGCTAACGCAAGGTCCGCACAAGCTGCACGATAGAGCACTGAAAAACGATGAACGTCCTCCGGCGGCATCGACTTTTTACCCATTTTTCCACAGAGCTGCTCAAGTTCGATCCAATTTGGTTGACGAGCGGCGATTAAGTCGGCGACTTTCATTCGAGCTCCGAATCGGCTGAAGGATTAATCTGAGGAGCGACAGGTAACGTCGGATCCGTCGGTCCGCCAGCGTCGTTTGAAAAAGGATCAACAAGGGGCGCATGGCGAGGAGCGGATTCGTAGCGATTCAGTGGTTGCGCTGGTGGATAGGGTGATTCCGAATAGGGTGAACTGGAATAAGGTGACTGTGAACGGAGAGGTTCTTCAGGCGCCTCCCCCACGAAAATTTTGTAGTACAAGCTGCAAATCAACAAGTCGGGATCGGTGTCGGCCGGCAAACCAAATTCTTCGCAGAGCGTACCAGCGAGCTTGGCGGCAATCTCTCCAGAGCGTGCGATGCCCAATTGCTCGCGGCGTTCAGCATAAGCAGCAACCGCTTTGCCCAACGAGTTTGAAACGTAAAACGAGCTGGGAATGATCTCTGCCAGTTGTGGGACTCGGCTATCGGCGAACGTTTGCACATGCGGATCTTGGCTTGTGTCCTCCGTCACCACCATGGTGCCAGCAACTAAATCACCCAGTCGTTGGAATCTTGGGCTGATGCTCATCGCTATCAAACCAAAAATTCCCGTGGGCAGGGAAAACACTACCGGAATATCACTGATCTCCAAAAGAGCCCCCAAGTGAATGAGTGGCATAACGTCGATCAGGCGAAATAGGTTCCGAAGCATCGCTTGAGCCCCGTCGATTGCATGACCGTCCGCTGACAGCACTCGGATGTTGGCTACTAGTTTTCCGAAAGTCCGGCCGTTGTAATAGGTTTCCGCATAAGCACTGTAAAACCAATACGTTACAAACCACCCGATTGGAATCAATGCTAAAAGCATCGCGAATATAAATTCCGCTACGTCGTAAATCCCGACAAGCGCAAATAATGCGCCGACCAGAGCAACCAACAGCCAAATCACGAATACCAATGCAGCATAGCCCACGATGACAATAAAAATATCTAGCAGGTACGGGAGAACGCGGCGGAACGGTCCGGCGAGTTGATACTCGAACGAAATGTTCTCTGGCGTGGTCAGTCGATACGAGTTATCGACTTGGTTGTAAGCGATGCCGGACTTGGAGGGAGCAAGCTTTGCCGGTTTTGCGGCTTTAAGATTGGTCGTGTCGGCAACTGCCATGAACGTAGGCTTTATAAAATCGGGATCAATGGCTTCATTCTGACGATCATTTCAAACGAATGCAAGTTTTGTTTACCCTGAACTTGATTGAACTTGCGACATTTTGCCCAAGTTCTTTTTAATATCGTCCAAGATACTAGTCTAGCAAAACGGCAGCAAAAATCGACAGCAGATGAAGCCAATGGCCCGAGAGACCTGACTGGAGGCAATCTTAGCTAGTTGCTGGATCTAGATGTTCGAGCACGCTAGAAAGTTTATTGAGTTTGTCGCTGGCTTTTGTGAGATTCCACGCTCTGGTGAGCGGTAGTTACATAGCTCTATTTTGCCCCACTAAAAGAACAGCTCCGTATTCCTAAACGGAATCAAGGCCGCGACCATCGCGTGCTCGTAAAGGGCATGCCGAGTGATTTTGCCGGCGGTTAACGAACCGATCGCTCCGCCGGCGTGCTTCGAATTCTTCTCCGCGAACACTTGGTCGTTTGCCAAACCAAGTTCAAGTCCCGATTCGACAAGCTGTTTGACTTTGGGCGGCAATGCGAACAACGCACTCTTGCTTTGGGAGCGACGGCCTTGGTCGTCCAAGACCACCATCCAAGCAGACGCAAACCAGCAGTCGTCGATAATTTCAATCCCACCTTCCATTCCCACAAAAAATTGACTCTCGGGCGCGAGTGCGGGAAGCTGCGACGCTCGATTGACCGCGCCTTGGAGCGTTTCTGCAGAAGACATTGGTTGGTCACTGACGCCGGAATTGACGGCGAGGCCGTCGGCAGTGAACGAGCGATCAGGGAACATGCTCTGAAAGCCCGCCAACGCGGAAGCGATTTTTACTGGGTTCTTTGACCCGACGATGATATTTTCAGTTTGCATTTTTAGGTTCTTCTAGGTTTTTAGTGGCTCGCGCAGGTACCTGAGGTGCTTAACCAGGCGAGTTGGTGTCATGCTCCACGGCTTCGAGGGCAAGAGTATCCTACCGAGTGCTGGCATGCCTGCGCGTCCGACGTGCTTCTGATCGCGGGCTGAATCCTGCGTTTTGCCAAAAAACTTAGTGGTCTTCAAGGGGTAGGTTGGCCTCGTTTTTCAATTAGGTCTTCAACCGGCTTGCGCTCAAAACGAATGACCGGAGGACAGAGGAACGCGTAGATACGAGTCGCATTCCGAGAGATCTGCGGCTCTTTTTACTTAAATGTAGAGAAGCAATAGGAACGGCCGCCTTATGGGACAGCCACACCCGTTTGCAGTCAGCAATCACCTCTAATATTTGACGACTATTATCTCAGCCATCTTTCCAGCATTGAGCTTCCACTCTCGATTCGATGTAAGAGTTTTTCCATTGCTATCTTTTACCTTAAAAGCAGCAGTATTCGGACTCTTATCTCCTTCGTTCAAAGCTTTAAAGACGATTCTGTTCTCGCCATTTCGAAGATTGATCGTTGTAGATTTTGTTGCATTGGTGAGGTAAATATTTCCAGACACAACGCGATCGTTGGAGTAGATCGTAACACGATCACCATCCTCAGCACTGTGATCGTAGTAGTAGATTGTGATCGAATTAGCTCTCGTCTTTACCTCACCGAGATAGTTCGCACTCTCACTGACAACCCGAAGATCTCCCGTGCCTGGATTCTTAAACTTGTATCCTTTCTCTGGGTGCCAATAGCCAATCCGTTGACTGGAATAAATTTTTGAATACACCGGATGTCGTTGGTTAGAGTACCAACTCACGCTAAGGTCTGATGTGCCAGGATTATTAAACCGGTATCCGGGCTGTGCGTCCCAATATCCTGTACGCTTCGAAGCCTTGACGTTTTTATAGCTTGAATGCGATCTACCAGCTACCCAACGCACGCTGAGCGATTTAGATTTGTTAACCCACTCGTATCCGGGATCAGGAAGCCAACTACCTACTTCGTTAGCAGCAAAAACGTTTCGGTATTCCGGATGGCGTTTACCCGGAGACCAGACGACACCAGCCGCTAGGTTTCCGCTCACACGCCAACGGTACCCCGGCTTTGCGGTCCAATGGCCTTTCTTCTTTGCGGAGTAAATATTTTTCACCTTTGGATGACTAAGTCCACTTTTCCAATAGGTTTCCAAGCTAGCGGAATTTGGTTTGCTAAAACGGTACCCTGGCTTTGCATTCCAGTATCCTGCTTTTTTTGCAGCCACAATATTTGGATGATTCGGGTGACTGCTTCCAGGGGCCCAGCTAACAGATAAGTCACTCGATTTTTTCGAATCGAATTTGTAACCTGGAGAAGGCTGCCAGCGATTGGGGGTCGAACTGCTAATTACATTTTTGTGTGATTTGTGTCGTTCTCCAGCTTTCCATGAGGAGCCAGAATCTGCGAGAAGCTGCCCCTTCGCAGAAAGCGACTGCCCTGGTGGACCAATAAACCATTGTCCTCCTTTTGCAGTGGAACCGGGTTTTATCGTCTTTGAGAGACGTTCTACTTGGTTTTCCCCTTTAGAATTAACGTAGGTGATCCACCATTTGAGCTTAACTTTTTCAGAGCTCGAGTTCTTAAATTGGTAGTAGTAGTATTTGTTTTCTTTAGAATGGTTCCCTTCCTTATATCGAAATGAAATTCCATCAAGCTTTGAGAAAGGTCCGCCTCCAACCGCTTTTACCGATTGCCAAGAGGACCAATTCTCACCATAGCCGAGCGCCTGCCCATGCAGGAGAAAAACTAACATTAGTACTGCGTTTACGGTCGCAAAACTGGAAAAAGAAACTATCCGGGATCCCATCGAAAGCTACTCCATAAAAACTACTTGATACTTGATTAGTCTTTACTGTAGTTACGAGAGAGCCCGGGTAAATTACGAGCTCCCAAGGAGGCTTCATTTTTTGGATTTCGAGTTGGTTGCGAACGGATATAACGGTCGGATTTGTTGCTCCAATAAAAGGGAGTGACAGTGCAGCTGCTAGTTACTGAAAATTTGGCCCAGTTTTGTTTGCAATTTTGGCAGTTCACTTTTCAGCGTTTCGTCGAATCGAGACGGCCAGACTGTACGGCGAAGTTGCTTGAATGCGGACTGGGCCTCACTGCGTTGTTGCTGATGCAAATAGGCGCGGCACAGGTTGAGCAGTCCATCGGGTTCTTTGCTGCGAAGCTCGGCGACGCGTTGCCAATGAAGGATTGCGTCGTCCCAGCGGTTTTGCTCCTGACGGATTTTTGCCAGTTGCGTGTGGCCTTCGGTTTCGGTCGGCAACATCTCAATCATCGACGTTAATGCTCGTTCCTTACCACTTGGATATTGGGCCGCCAGTTGTTTCTCGCCCAGTCGGTCGCCAAGCTGAGTGTACAGTTTGACTTCGCGGGGGTAGAGCTTGATCAGCTCGAACAACTGACGCGCGGCTGAGGTTTTGTCGTCAGCCAGATCGTAACACGCAATCAACGACTCGTGGATCTCGCGGTCTCCCGGTTGAAGCTCGACCGCCAGTTGCAACTGCTTGATCGCGAGCGGATATTGCTCCGAATCTTTATATGCGTTACCAATCGCTTTGCGAAGTAGATAGTTGTACTGCCCAGACTTGGCTGCTCTTTCGTCGCAATACTCGACGAGACCATCGAGCCCGTTGCCGAGCTTGCCATTGTGAATCGCGTTCACTACTTTGGTCAGGTTGGCCAACGCTTGACCACGGTGTTCCGAACCACCGCCCCAAACCACAACCGCTGCATTGGCGGCATCCAGGGCCGGTTCCAGATTGCCCAGTGCGGAATGGGCGACCGAAAGGCCAATGTAGT
>CAZKTR010000088.1:0-11188 GCA_964555525.1 uncultured Pirellulaceae bacterium | reverse complement strand
CTCTCTTGGTTTTTACGGGAAGTAATTTCGGTCCCAATCGATCAGCATTGACTCGTTTGCTAGAGTTCTGTGCACAGGAGCGGGACGCTCTAATTGAAAAACAAGTAAAGATTGTCGTTGTGGGCACAGTTGGGACAGCTTCAGATGCCGACGCGGCACAAGAGCTCAACCAAGCCAGAATTTACCAGACTGGTTTTGTTGATTCGATTCAACCGTATCTAGCTGCTGCCGACTACGCCTTGAATCCAGTGTTCGAAGGTTCTGGAGCGAATGTTAAAAACAGTGAGTATATTGCGTCGAGGCTTCCAATTTTAACGCAAGACTTTGGTACTCGAGGGTTCGAACTCGAAGATAAAGTTTCTTGCTTCCTATTTAATTTTGATAACTTCATTGACTGCTTGAGTAGTGCAGTCGCTTTATCGGTCGATGAGCGACGGGCGATGGCGGGTCGCGCGTTCAGCGATAACGAAGCTGATATTTCAATGCGAGCGGCTGTAGAAAAATACTTGGCTGATCACACTCAGTGATAGCTGGGACTTGATACGTCTTTAGTACAAGCTCGACGCGCGAGCGAGTGTATCGGTCACTGTTCTTGGAAATGCACTTGCTTGCGCCAAAAGGCGGAAGAACCACTATTTGTTTAGTTGACTATTATTGCACGCCACCGATTTGTTGAGCGTCAAACACGCCCAGTTCTGATGGGAAGATTCCGTACAGCGAGCGGGTAAAGTAGAGTTCCACGGCATCTGCGATACGGAGAATTGGTCTTTTGGGGATAAGGATAATGTCAGAGTCACGTAGCCAGACTTCGTCGGAGGGGAGTGGTTTTTTACCAAAGAGCCCGCCGGCGAGATCAAGCTTGATGGCCATCAAACGCCAGTCTTTGTCTCGTCGGAAGACGACGATTTGTCTTGTATTGCCGCCGTTGTTCCAGCCGCCAGCCAATGCAATCGCTTGCATTGCGGAGGTTGGAGCGAAAAGTTCAAATCGACCTGGTTGAGCAACTTCCCCAGCAACGTAAATGAATCTTGGAGCGCGTCGGGTGAGGATCGGAGTTACGTGAAGACCTCGAAGTTGTTGGCCATACCGCATGTTGATTTCACGTTCGAGTTCGTCCAGTGTTAAGCCGACAACTCCAATGGTTCCTGCTAACGGCAAGCGAACTGTGCCGTCGGGGCTGACGGTGACCTGTCTTGCTTGTCCTCCGGATCCAGCGCGGGCGTCGACCGAGTCTAGAAAGTCTCTTAGTTTTGTGCCGGTTTGAACCCCGGATACAACTACATTTGGTTTGGTGTCGTAGAACCGAGAGTACAGCGAATCGAGTTCCGCTTTGAGTGCTTCCACCGTTTTACCACCGGCGATGACGGTGCCAACTAGATCCAGCGAGACGGTGTTGTCAGGCATGATCGTGATACCATCCAAACGCGCTGCTTCGTTGAGTTTATCATCTACCGGCGATGTAATTCGAATTACGTCGCCAGCGGACAGTTCGTATCCTTTGCCAAAGCTTTGTCGTGTTATCTGAAAAACGAACTCGATCTGGTCGTCGACACGTAGTCGATAGGCATTGACGTGGGGAGTTCGAGACGGACCGATGTACTCTCCAGCTCCGTAGCTTTCAAAAGGAATCAACTGCTGCTTGCGCCATGAAGGACCACCGGTACATCCGGGTTCGCCAGACCCGTCGACACCGCAGTAGAGTTTGGTCTGTTCAGAGTCCGGGGTACCGACTTGAAAAGTTGGAGCGTACGACGACATGTTTTGGTCGACGTATTCATGCGTCATCGGAACGGAGTTGGAATGCTCGAAATATTCCTGACCCGTTGGGTCTTGAACAGAGTATTCTTGCACCATGGGAGTCGATTCCGGATGCGGAATGTAGTTGTGACCAGAGCTGTGGCTCTGCCCAGAGGCTAGTGATTGATTCAGCAGCATCGTGGCAGCGACCGTTAAAACAGCTTGGAGGTAGATCCAGCGTTTGTTGCGATTCATGTATTGTTTGCAAAGCATGTTAGAACCTAGAACCATTCCTTCAACTTTTGTTTTAACTTCGCTGAGTTACTAACACCCGGTTGGGGTGTACTCGAGGCGGGGCGGTTGGCAGCGTTTTGTATGACAACGTTCGGAAACGCGGCGTTGTTTTGGAACTCGGTTGCGGTGGTCCATTGGTCGTCACTGGGTTGATCGTTTAATGCGGCATTGGTGAATCGCTCGGCTTGTTGGGCTGCTGAATTCGCCAATGACAACTGGCGGTTGCGCTCGTCATTGGTGCTTGCAGTGGCAGCGAGTTGGTTATGCACTGACGAAAGGTTGTTCCAAGTCAATCGCGTTTGAGCGGACTTCAGGGATGTCTTGAGAGCATGCTCGGCTTCTTGTAGTCGTCCCATTTTGTACAAGAAGACTCCAAGGTCATTTGCACAGATCGTATTTGATGGATTGATGTTGATCGCCGCGCGATAGAATACCAGTGTTTTGGCTTGTTTTGAGCGAGCGTGATTTAAATTTGTTTCTGGTACGACCGACTCGAGTCTGCCTAATGCATGAAGTGCCTCGCTGCCAGCGGCAGACGTCCCGATCGCTTGTTCAATTTGAGCCTGAGCAAAACTGCAGTAGATGCCAATGGCTTTCATCGGAGTAATGGCTTGGATGTCTTGTGGTGTGAGTATTCGGGTTTGGTGCGACAGAAGTGCTTGTTGCAACTGCGGGCTGTTGGTGTCACTCGTAAAGTTCATTAAATCGCTTGCCTCGTCTAGGGCAACGAGTGCTTGGGCCAAGCTTTCGGGGTACGCATGGGCACTGGCTTCTGTGCGGTACGAGCTGGCGATTAAAAGCAACGCTCGAATGAGTTCTTCCCTGGAGGCAAAGAATGCTTGGCGACGAGCCAAAGACTGGCCGTACCGAACTAGTTCACGGGCCTTTGCTTCGACTTGTGGTGTTGCGTTTTGTTTGGGAAGGTTCAGTTGCAGCAGCAGCGGGCGATGAGCAGTACTTATGTCGAGAGTGGGGGCCACTTCGATTTCAGCCCAATTCGCCTTACGAACTCGCTTGTCGGTTCGAATGGGTGTCGAGTCGACGGGCTCGTTTTCTAGAGTCAGTACCGACTTGGATGGGCTTACCGAAGGCTCGGAAGTAACCGGATACGAAGCGATTTTCTGTGGAGCTGCCGCTATGCCTCGATTTACAGAAAGCCGCGAAGCTCCGCCATGGTTGTGTTGTTGCCGAGTCGAAAAGTCAGGTTTGGGGGACTGCGATTCAAAATCGGCGCGATGAACATCTGAAGCGCTGTTTGATGCGGGGATCGTGGCGACTGCTTGCTTGATGTAACCGTCGTTAACATACTGGTTGGTTTTTTGCGTCGGCCAAGTCGGCCAAGTTTGGTTGCTAGTTGGAAGTGTTGGATTGCGTTGCTGATTTTTCTGTGCGTATCGCTTTGCCAAAGGGTGTTGGGCTGCTGGGCGTGAGGAATTGCTAGAATTTAGTGGCGTTGAATCGAAGTAGTTCTCGACAACCGTTTGGTTGGTCCTCGATAAAGCTCGCTTGGGAAGTTGTCCAGCAGTATACTTTTCTGGTCGATTAGGTTGCGTCGGGGTCGGTGTGGAATGCCAAGCTTGGTTTGAAAGAGCCTGCCGTGGTGACGGCGCAGGCGGTAAGGTTTCCACAGGTTTGCTGGCGGAGATCGTTGATCGGTAGTTTGAACGCTCAAGTCTGGAGGTTTTGTGACGACCGAAGCTAATTAGCACCAACGCTACGCCCAATACGCAGGTCATTGCTAAAAGTAGTTTTTGAGTTGTTAGTTCACTCATGTGACATTCGATTTCGTATTTGGGCCGTATCGCCTTATATAAACGTGCAAGCTCTTAACGTTCAAGCTTTTGCGCTGAGCGTGGGAGCTTGGTAGAGTTTGACGGATACCATTGGTTTAGGGATCGTCATGAGTTTG
Organism: uncultured Pirellulaceae bacterium; assembly: GCA_964555525.1. GTDB lineage: Bacteria > Planctomycetota > Planctomycetia > Pirellulales > Pirellulaceae > Mariniblastus. The sequence continues at coordinate 7,248 of CAZKTR010000088.1, read as the reverse complement.
TTGATTCTTGAGAGTTTTTTAGTTGCGGGTTCAGTAAGGGCTTTTGCGCTTGGCAAAACCCCCTAGATTAACGCTGCTGAGCAACCACTGTCGAATTTGGTAAGGGCAAAGACGCCGATTCGGAGCGGCACAGAAAAGAAAGTGCTATCACGTTGATGCTTCGTGTAGCAGAAGAGTCGGCCTATTGGTAGCTGGAGTCGCCAAGAGTGAGCCGCGGTTTCATCGCTCATTAACCGTGGCTAGCGCCAAAACGGCTCACAGTAACATTTGTAATTTCGGAGCTCGCCAGACTTCGAGATGTGGTTTCGAAAAAGGCCTGAACTCTGGCGAGTCCAACTACGGCGGTTGGGCTGTTGTCAGAAGGACTTGAGTGTTATTCGGCCAATCGAATTTGGTAGGTCTCGCCGAATTTATTAGTGTTCACCAGTTCCGCGTTTTTCCTCAGCAGGGCTGCGAGATTTTCGGCGGCGGCGAATTTTTCTTCGCCAAGTCGGCAAGATCTAATTTGTGGATCTGGCTTTAGGGTATCGCCCATCGCAAACAATCGTTTGTCGCCTTTGCTGTAGTCACCAAGAAATTCGTCTAACGATATGCAATAGATTTCAGGGTGACTACGATGAAACGTGATTTTGTCGGCAAAGGTTAGGTGGGCAATTTTAGCGTCGGTATGGTAACGAAGATAATCCACCACGCGATAGTCGAACTCATTGACCACGACGGTATCGTCTTCGGTTAGTTCCTGTTTGATCCAAGCCGTTTTGTGCAAGAAGTAATCGCCTGCGGTGTTTCTCCAGAGCATCGTACCGCCGAAGAAATTATAGCAAAGCAAGACCAGTACGAAGGCGATTACCGTCCGTTGTTTTCCTAATTGGCGGCATGGTTCGATGGCAAAAACCGCAATGAGAGCCACGAATGGAACTAAAAGCGGGATCCACGCCTCGAAGCTACCGGGATCGATGGTGCCAATGATCAAGCCCATCGAGCTAAACCAACAAATCAGGAACAGGGTTGGTTTGTTGGGGCGAGCCAATTTCCACTTGCTGGAGGCGAGCCAGTGAATTCTCGCGAACAAAATCAAGGCCGGTAGAAACAAGATTGCAGCGATCGCGGTAAAGTACTGAATGCCTTTCCCAGCGTAGACAACCACATTGAAATTGTAGATGCAACCAGGGATCAAAGGGTCTACCGTGTTACGAACTGGGTCTATTGTCCGCGTCCAGTGTGCTGATAAAACGTCGTGTCCAAATGCCAGGACAAACTTTACCAATGCAATGTGTGTTGGGGGACGACAGCGAAATTCGCCATTTCGGTCGTTAGCAAATGCAACCAACTCTTGGATTGAAGGAAAGTGGCCTTCGATTGCTAGTAAGGCAACAACAAATCCGGCGATGACCACTAGGGCACCAACGACCGCATACTTAACGAACGCAAAGAAATGGGTTTTGGAGCAGAATAATACGAAGCTTGCGAAAAACAAAACGATGACATTGGGAGTGTAGAACAGTACAGCAAGCCCAGCCAAGACACTAGCAGCCAGCAGCATCCATTGGCTTTGGTTTTTGTCTTCCAAAAATCGAAAGATCAGCGATAGGCAACACAGGGTCAAAAAGATTGAAGGCACGTAAACTTCGGCGGCTCCCGTGTATCGCCAGTAGCCGTAGGTCAATCCCAGAAACGAGGCTCCAGTCCATGCTGTAAACGGGGAAACGCCGAGCCTGCGATTCAACAGCCGAGCGAAAAGAACAAGTGAAAACGCGCCGGTAATGATGCTGACATACGAAATTAGCTCCAACGCTCGGATGTCCAGCCCCAACCACTCGGACGTCATAAACAAGGATCGATTGAAAGCATGAAACAAGATGTTTCGAGAGTCTGGTGCAGTCCCCAATTCGAAGTTTTCCGCAAAAAGCGCATAATTGATACTATCGTAGCTTTCGCTATGATTGATAGGTCTTGTCACCGCGTAAAACACGATCAACAGACCGACAATCAGCAGATACCAGATTCTTTCTTGGAAAGATTCTGTAGGTTCTGAAGTGTCATTCATCGCTGTTTGCATAACTTCTTACTGGATAGGTAGACTCCGAGCCTGAGAGTATAGTTGCCAGTATTAGAGTTCTATAGATTTCAAGCAGAGATTCTACGGCTCTATCTTAAGGATCGGCCACAATTGTGCTGGGGCGTTCAAATTCGGTATTTTGCTTGTTACATCGCAAGTTTCTGGATAGCTTTTTAACCGGATCGACTAGACTTAAGTGTTTGAAAAAATTACGAGACTCAGTAACTGATTCACTGGGTCCTCCTATCTCAATTAGCTTTTCAGCAGTCTTCCTTTTTAGGTTTTGGTTAAGATGTTTCCCATCGTATTAATGGCATTGACCATCTTGGTAATGATTCCGATTGTGACTTTTTCGTTGCAGTGTTTTCTTTCATTGATACCCGGTCGCAAGAGCAGTTTCGATAAAGACAAACTGCCGAGATTGGCGGTCTTGATTCCGTCTCACAATGAAGAGGCGATCGTCGCGGGAATCTTGCAAGACGTGAAGAGTCAGGTTCAAGAAAACGATCGAGTGATTGTGATCGCCGACAACTGCGAGGATTCGACTGCCGCAGTGGCCAAGAGTCATGGAGCGGAAGCCTTCGAACGGTTTGATGAGACGGATCGCGGGAAGGCATATGCGCTGAAATTTGCGTTGGAGAAGCTTGAAGCCGACCCGCCGGAGGTGGTGATCGTAGTGGATGCCGATTGCCGAATTTCGTCGGATGCATTGGCTTATCTGTCCAGCAAAGCAGCGAAACTAGATCGGCCAGTGCAGGGTTCTTACATTTTCGGAGAGCAACAAGACGGCGTGGCGAGCAATAATGCTTCATCGTTTACGCTGTGGTTCAAAAATCATATTCGCCCATTGGGCTCGTTGCGTTTGGGGATGCCCTGCCAATTGACTGGCAGTGGGATGGCGTTTCCTTGGCATGTGATTCGTAAAGTCAATGTTGCCAACCAGTCGTTGGCCGAAGACACGACGCTGGGCCTTGAGTTGGCTTATGCGGGGCACCCGCCGACATTCTGTCCAGAGGCAAGGATTGACGGGCATGTTCCCAAGGAATGGGGAACATTGGTTCAGCAGCGTCGACGCTGGGAACAGGGCTATCTCGAGTCGATTCTGTCTAACGCTCCCAAAATGACCTTAAGGTCGATTACTTCGTTCAAGCCTGGGTTGCTGTGGGCTGCTTTTGATCTTTGCATTCCCCCGCTGGCGTTGTTGGGAATTGCTTGGGCGATTTTGACATTACCAGCGGTCGTCCTGGCTTTGCTCGGTGGAACCGCGCTGCCGGCAATCGTACTCGGAGTTGGTGCTATATTGATGGGCAGTAGCTTGGTGCTGGGTTGGTTGGTGCATTGTCGCGACAAAGTTCCCGCGAAAGCGATTTTGGCGATGCCTTGGTTCCTCGTTCGCAAGGTCGCAATTTATGCGTCTCTGCTGCTGAAAAGAGAAAAGGTTTGGTTACGAACCGAGCGAGATTAAGGCGAACTGTATTTCCTCGCTTACGAGGCTGTTGCTTAATTAGCCGTTTTGGCGATAGCCATGGTTTCATCGCCTGCAAACCTAACGTACACGGCGGATTTTCATTTGTGCTTTGAGTTGATGGGTTAAAGGCTCTAGACCATGAATGTTAAAAACTCCCTCAACTAAGATATAAAATGAATTACCGTCCGCTTATCGCCGCGATGCTTGTGCTTGTGTGTCTGCCAGCAATTGTTTTGGCTCAAAACCCTGCCGGACCGGCGATCGGAAGTCAAGTCAAAAACTTTTCGTTGGTTGATCAGTTCGGCAAAGAACAGAAGCTAAGTGTTTTGCTTGCCGATGGACCAGTTGCCTTAGTAGTGTTTCGATCGGCGGGTTGGTGTAGTCATTGCAAGGATCAACTCGTCCAACTGCAGAGCGATATGAAGGCCATCGATGCTGCTGGTTTGCAGATCGCAGGGCTCAGTTACGACGAGGCTCCGATATTAAAGGACTTCTCGGATTTGAAGGGAATTGAGTTTCCATTGCTCGCCGACCCCAACAGTAAGTTGATTGAACAGTTGGGAGTCATCAACAAAACTCGGAAGAAGGGCACCGTGCGATATCGAGTCGCGTATCCGATGACGATTTTGATCAAGGGTGATCGAAAGGTGGCGGCGGTTATCAAAGGCAATGCCGATGGGACGCCTCACTCTTCGAAGCAGTTGATTGATGCTTGGTTGGTAGAAAAGCCTCCCGAACCAGAGAAAAAGAGCATGGGATTTGTCAAAGTGTTCGGAAATCAGTTCGTTGTCGATGGAAAGCCGATTCGCTTCAAAGGCGTGGCGATCGCTGCCCCAAGCAAAATTCTCAAAGACGGTCGGTGGGGTAAAAAGCACTTCGAACAGATCAAGGATTGGGGCGCCAACATAGTCCGGGTCCCGGTTCATCCAGCACTGTTGAGAAAGCACGGGCGTGAAAATTACTTAAAGCTGCTGGACGACGCGGTCCGGTGGTGCAGCGAACTTGAAATTTATGTCATTATCGATTGGCACAGCATTGGTAATTTGAGGACACAAAGGTTTGAGGCACCTGAGTACGTCACCAATGAGCAAGAAACGGGGGAGTTTTGGGACACGATTTCTCGGCGTTATGCTGGTAACGCAACGGTGGCCTTCTACGAAATTTTCAACGAACCGACGATCTACAATGGTCTGACGGGAGCGAAGTTGGGTACCTGTACTTGGGCGCAATGGAAAGCGATTATTGAAAAAAACATCGATGTCATCTATGCCAATGACAAAAATGTGATCCCATTGGTTAGCGGTTTCGACTGGTCCTATGATTTACGCGAGGTTAGAAAATCTCCCATCGATAGAGCTGGAATCGGTTACGTCGCGCATCCGTATCCGGTGAAATCCAAGCCACCAAGAGAGGCTCATTGGGAAGAGCACTTTGGTTTTTTAGCCAGTGGCTATCCGGTTTTTGTGACCGAGACCGGGTTCTCTGCCAAAGGGGAGAAAGCCTACATGGTTGATGACGGTTCTTTCCGCAATGGGATTCTTAAGTACCTGGACAAGAAAAAGATTTCTTGGTGTGCTTGGGTTTTCGATCCCGACTGGTCGCCGGCGTTGATCAAGAGCTACAAGTATGAGCCCACTCAATCGGGTGCTTTCTTTCGCGGCGCGATGCTACGTGATAAGTAAACGACCAATATTTTACGCGGTGTGTTTGTAGTACCGTCTTTAGGCGGGTACGATTTGAAGTGCAAAGGTAACTTTGCAGTCAAAGATGGCCGGAGCGAGTCGACCGAATTGTCGTAAATCGTTGTCAATGAATTGACTTAAACCTCCAACGCAGAAATTTGGTCGGCGATTGTTCCGGCTTTCCTTGGAGAATTTACAGTTGCGACGTGCAATGACGCCCATTGCCATATCGGCGTCTACAGCTTGCTAGGGCCGACACCCCTAGATCTAAAACCGACTTTGATTTAGACCGTGGCCAGTCCGGTCCAAAGCGGGGACGCATTTTGCAACCGAATCAAAAAAGCCGCTTGATTTTGCATAGACTATGCAGAATTGAGGGCTTTGCTGTTAACTTTTAATTTCTGAAACCATATCAAAGTCAACGATTCTTAGGTCGCAATATGAACGAAGCTTATTCCCCGATAAAATTTCAATCGCTTATTTTGTTCTTTATGATTTTTGTCTCGGTACTCACGATGCCAAACCAAATCAATGCGCAAGTTTATTCAAAGTCACCTGTGATCCATGCAGATCGCAGTGTTACTTTTACCTACTATGCTCCGCACGCCAAGTCGGTAAAACTTCAAGGCAACGTGCCGAAAATTTCCGGCGAGATGAGAATTGATAAAGAAGGAATTTGGTCAATCACGGTCGGACCGCTCGAAGCGAACACTTACCCTTACAAATTTAACGTCGACGGAGCCACGGTCATGGATCCGGTTAACCGGAACACCAAGGCATGGTTGTGGATGGAGAACCAGGTTGAAGTTCCCCCAAAGGAGACTTCCTCAAAAGTTCCGCTTCACCAAGTTCAAAATTCGGCGTTAGTTGCGCACGGAGCGGTTGCATCGCATTGGTATCATTCGCCTCGACTAGAGCAAACTCGCGAAGTTTTTGTCTACACTCCGCCTGGATACCAAACGAGCAAAGAAAGCTATCCGGTTCTCTATTTACTTCACGGTTTCGGCGATGATGCTTCGGCTTGGTCCCGCGTCGGCAAGGCTCAGCATATCGCCGACAACATGCTTTCTGCCAAGCGTGGTGTACCGGCAATTATTGTGATGCCGTTTGGGCATATTGAATTACCAAAATCACCAAACTACGAAGAGTATCCGCTCATGGAAAACCTCGTGGCTATGGAAAAGGAGCTGATGGAGGGCGTGATTCCTTTTGTTGAAGCTAACTACCGTTGCAAAACTACTGCGGTAGACCGTGCGATTGCCGGGCTTTCGATGGGCGGCGGGCATGCACTTAAATTTGGTGTCAACCACTTGGATAAGTTTGGTTGGATCACCGGATTCAGTTCTGCAATCGAAAAGCAAAAGGTGGATGAGGTTTTCAAAGCGAAAACAGAACAGCTCCAAGCCAACAAAAACTGGTTGTGGCTTGGCTGCGGCAAAGACGACTTTTTGTTTGAGGAAACGGTTGATTTGGACAAGTGGCTGACCAAAAACAAGATCGAGCACAAAGTCCTTCTAAGTGAAGGGGCGCACAACTGGCGTTGCTGGCGCGGGTACCTCGAACATGTTCTCGATGTGGTGTTCGTTAAGTAAACAACTCCGAAATCGCGGTAGGACTGGCTGCTTCGCCTTGCCGCTATCCATGGCCCGGGCTGCTGTTACAACCCAGTGCTCCCTACGGTCGCATCCTCGCTTACTGGCATCCATGCCAGACGCTCGGACGCCATCCGGGCGCCGGGCCTAGCTTGGGCGGCGACGTCCATGATCGCCGCTGGCTATCAGACAATCTCTTCTTGCCAATGGCTGAGCCAACTCGCACTTCAAACCAGCCAAACACCTCTTCAAGTGGAGCCGATGTTCCGCCGCGATTAGAGTGACTGCGTTTCGGTTGAGTCACCCGCGCGGCGGGGAGACAGTTTAGATGCTGCGCAACAAAGAACCCGAACTCGCTGAAAAGATTGACAGCTCATTCGGGTGTTTTGACCTCGGTTTTTACCGCGTCAATTTCGTTTTTGGCTCCAGACACCTTATTATTGTCCG
>CAZKTR010000087.1:0-11238 GCA_964555525.1 uncultured Pirellulaceae bacterium | reverse complement strand
CTTTTTGAAACTGAAATTCTCGTCCGCCCGTTTCGGTTTCGACCACCATGTTGGTGCCCAAAATGTCCGCCGGCATCAAGTCTGGGGTGAACTGAATTCGGTTTGACTGCAAGTTCAAGGCTTTGGAGAGCGTGTTGACCAGCAACGTCTTGCCCAGCCCTGGAGCTCCTTCGAGCAAACAGTGTCCACCGATCATCATACAAGTCAGCACGCCGTGGACGATGTCGTCGTGGCCGACAATCACCTTGCCGATTTCAGTTTTGACAGTTTCGTAACGCTCGCGGAATTTTTCGGCCTGTTGGGTGAAGTCTTGCTCGTTTGTCATGAATACTTATTTAGGTTGATGAAATGCTTAATGTTGTATTAATTAAGCCGGTCAGAGGTGACAGGCTAGGTTAATTCAGACGGCGATCGACATGATCAGTCGTCTTGGTTTCGTTCTCGCTTCTTTTTCAATTTTCGCTTCGCGTCTAGCAGTCGCGACGTATACGATTCGCCGTCCGCGTTTTCGTCTCGGTTAATTTTTGGTGGTAATGCAGGAGTTTTTTCAATTTCGTTTCCGATCACCTGTTCCAGTTTTTTGGATCCGCTGATCTTCTTGCCGCTGTCGTCGTTGGGTTCAAACTTGGTCGCCGCTCTGCGGGCTTCAATGTCCTTTTCGATTTCAGCTTTACGGCTTTGCAACCTGGCAATGCTGGCGGGTTCTGCCTGTCCATCGTCTCGCGAAAACCAGCCTTTGACTCGTTTGAGAGTTTGCTCAAATTCCTCTGTAGAAAACAGGAACGCTAGAAATAGACTTGCGAACAAAGCGAACAAAGTCGCTACGAACATCGGCTTTGACATTTCATCTTGCCAGAGTGGAACTTCTGGCCCGAAGCTATTTCGGGTGGCCCACCACTTATTGCTAAAGTAAAGCGTCCAAGCCAACGGCACCATCAACACTAAAGCCATCGCAAATGCCCACCAATGCACCGCAACACGACGCACAAAAACGTCAGAGAAAAAGATCGCCGATCCCAACATCAAAAGGAAAGGCCAAATGTCTTGAATCGAGATCGAATTGGTCAGGGTAGGGCGGAATGAGTTTTGTTGTAGTAGCTGCGGCACGGATTCGGCGGTTAGTGAATTGCTCGCCAACTGCCCTGGGGCTCCACCACGAGGTTCCAAGGCGGCCAGATCACCCAGCAAAGACAGGTTTGATTCGCGATCCGAATACTCGCTGGAGTACGGCACATTTAAGCCGAAAGTTAGCTTTTCGTAGCCTTCGCCAGGGAATACCGAATACAGCAAGTTTCCTTTTCCCGAGACGTCATGTTGAGCCACGTACCGGCCAGGACGAACTTGTTCAAATTGCAGTGAAACTGGCTTTGCGCTCGAATCGCCGCTATAGATTCCTGTGCCTGACATTTGTAGAAAGTTCAATAGGTTTTCATCTTCGTCCATCGCCGAAACCACAATCTGCGCGACGCCGTCTTTGAGCTCAGTCGAGACCGTGAAGTCGCCGGTTTCGGTGATGGGTCTCATCGCGTAGCGAATCATTTGAACGAACAGCTTGTCGTATTGAGCATCATTGAACCAGCGACTGGTCCATTTGTTACCCGCATCGGACGTAAATGCGATCGTACGGCCGTTGCCGTATCGCCAAGACGCAAGCAACGTTGAGTTTTCGCCGTTATCGTCCGGATCACTGGCAATCGCTAGCTGTTCAACCAAACCGCTTTTCTTAACCGTGGTCATCACATAACCGTTAAACAACGGCAATGATCCCACGTCGACGCCGGTAACGATTTCATGCGAGCCTGTCGCGGCAATCGGAATCGCGCTCATCCCAGCTTCGGATTCTTTGATCACCGGTCGAGCGACTCGTCGGGCTTCTCGTTGGTAAATCTTTGGCAACGCATTTGGATCGGTCACGTGCCAATACTTTCCGCCGGTGGCATCAGCGATTGCCTTGAGTGCATTTCGGTTTGCCGCGCCGTGAGTTCCAACGCCGACGGTCGAGACCTTGATGTTGTTGTCTTTGAATTGTTTTAATAGGGCAGCCGTGGGTGGGCTCGCGTCGCCATCACTGATCAATATTGCGTGCCGCATCGAGGCTTTGGTTTTCATTAATCCTTTGAGCATCAACCGCATGGCAGGCTGGAAGTCTGGCATGTCGCCAGGTTGCATTCGCCGGATCAGCTGCATCATTTTTTTCTTGTTGCCAAAGACTCGGTCGACTCCCGTTGGCATCTTCCAGATCCAACGCACACCAGAATTGTTGCCCAAGAAATTAAAATCTACGACGCCGCAATAATCCATCGGCCCCAGCGTCTCCAACGCCGCCTCACCAATTTTCACCTGCCAAAAATTACCGCGCGGCATTTCTGAAGCGTGCATCACCATGGCCAATGCGCCGACGGCAGAGACTTTTTTGTTGCGGATCTGAAAGTCAACCGGCATCGCTTTTTCAAGCAGTGTATTAGACCAACCGCCGGCACCAAACGCGCGGTCGCCGCCGAGCATTACAATTCCGCAGCCCATCTGTTCGCAGTTGTCGACCAGCATTTTGATTTGAGCGTCGCTAAAGCCTGCGATGGCACTGTCTGCGTTCTCATCACCAGAAGCTCGGGGCAGGTTGCCCAAAATCACCGCGTCGTACTCAAGCAGTTGCGCAGCGTTAGTGTATAAGTCGTCGCTTTTCATGATGTCGACTTCGATCGAGTTGACCGCTAGCCGATCGACCAGATGATTAAACTCGCTGGCCTCGTAAGCGTCCTCGATCAACAACACCTTGCCTTTACCGCGGACTCGTGTGAACGTCGAAGCCACATTGTTTTGGTCGATCAGGTCAGCCCCCGCGTCGTTGGGGATGAACTCGGCCCTGGTTGTGAAAACGCCTGAACGATCGAGTGTCGATGTAAACCCGATGACGTTTTTACCGGGCTTGAGTTCAACGTTTTCTTGCTCGGAGATCAGGGTTTGAGTTTTTCCGTTGCCTCGTGTGATCCGTAACGTGCCTTGGACGCTCTTGGCTTCTTCGTTGGCTGCGGGTTGGTTGGACAGGATCACCGTTGTGTTAAATTCTTGGTCTTTGCGAATGTCGCTGGGCATGGAAACTTTATCCACCGCGATTTCGGCTTGTGCCACTAGTTCGATTGGGACCACGTCGATGCCAATGCCGTCTTCGGCCATCGACTTGGCGATCGCCCGAGCATCACCCATGTTCTCGTTGCCGTCGGACACGATGACGACTCGTCGAGCACAATCTTCGGGAAAGGAAGCTTTGGCGAGTTTAAGAGCGGCCTCTAGGCTAGTGGAACTGGTGTCAACGTAAGCGGCGGTGTCAAGCCGGTCGGTAATCGGAAGACGCCCATCGTACGGCGCAGATTCAACCCTCGCGTCGCCGCCAAAGACGATCAATCCCGCTCGGTCTTTTTCTTTCTTCCGGCGATTTTGTTCGACATCCTTTGTCACATAGTCAACCATCGTCGCGCGGATGTTGGCGGGGATGCTTTCGCTTTGATCCAAAACATAGATTACCGTCAATTGATCCGTCTTGTATTGCCACTTCGCCGCAGCCAAAGCGAAAACCAATGCGATGACTAACAGACTACGGAAGATCAGCGCCATCGCGCGGCGAGTTCGCCCTAGGCCGGCCAACGAATTGAAGCTCAACCACCACAACAGCGGCAGGAGCAGTAGCAACAGGAGGAACCAAGGACGGTCAAAAGCAAATTGAAACAGCAAGTCTGGCATGTTGTCTTTTATGTCTACGATTCGCTGTGATGGAAATAATAAGTGTGTTGGCTGGCGTAAGCTGGAGCTTCCTGTTCCACCTGGTACCGCTTAACTTCTATCGGGTCTGTCTGAGCTAAAAACAACGGTTAGGAATTGTCCGTCGCACAGAATGTCGGTTATAAGTTAAAAACACCCCTCTTTAATATAGCAGCTGATGAACCGGAAAACAGCAACCGTAAAAAATTACACGTCTGAACGTGAAACCGGTTTGTTGGGGCTGTCTCAGACGGCCTCCAATTCGGTGCGAACCTGCAAATCCGTTTCAGTTTGCTCAAGCTCCCGTAAACGGTCATGTACTCGTGTGTTAATTGCAGCGGGTAGGCTATCGAGTTCCTTTAGATGTTGACGTAACGCCCAAACGGCTGCTCCGCGAATCAAAGGCTCTTGATCTTGCGTCCCCAGCAGCAATGGATCGATGTTTTCCTTGGCTGGTTGATTTCCTAATGCGATTGCTGCATTTCGTAAAATTCCGCGACGCTTGGGCCGCCATAACGGAGTTTTGCGGAAACGCTGACGAAACTGGTCGTCGTCCAATTCGAACAAGCTATGTAACTCCAGCGGATGGCTGGCTTCCAACGGTACAAACTCCGCGTGCGGAGATTCCGGTGTTCGCTGATTCCAAGGGCAAACGTCTTGGCATACATCACAACCCAGAATCCAGTCTTGCATTTGAGGGCGAAGTTCGACGGGGATCGGCGAGCGATGTTCGATGGTCAGGTAGCTAATGCACTTACTACCATCCAAGACATTGGGCTCAACAAAAGCGTTGGTGGGACAGGCATCCAAACAAGCCGTGCAAGTCCCGCAGTGACTACTTTCAAACGGTTGGTCGTATTCAAGTTCGACATCCAACAACAACGCGGCCAGCAGATAAAAACTACCGTTGGGTTTGTTAATCAGCAATGTATTTTTGGCTCGCCATCCCATGCCTGCCAACTGAGCAAACTCGCGTTCGAGCAGTGGCGCGGTATCGACGACGCCTCGGACTTGCACCTCGGGCAACAGTTCAGTTAAGAAGCGTTTCATTTGCTTGAGTCGTTTGTGAATCAAATCGTGATAGTCCGCTTCACCCCAAGCATAGCGAGCTACCCGGCCGTACCCCGGTTTGCTGTCTGCATGGTCGGCAGTGCGGTAATTCATCCCCAACATCAACAGACTCTTGACGCCTGGCATTACTCCTTCGGGGTGTTCGTAAGCAGCTTGTCGTTCTTCCAAGTAATGCATTTCGCCAGCGTAACCGGCTTCCAACCACTTTAAAAAATCGGAGTAGCCGGTGGGCGTAACGGCGGCGCAAGCCCCCGTTAGTTGGAACCCAACTCGCACCGCTTCCTGTTTTAACGATTGTGTCAATTCTGCGGGGTTCATGGGTTAGGTAAATTGTAAAATTTTGAGCAAGACGTTTGACTTTGAGACTTGTGATTTCTGTAGCTCAGTTTAGCGTGGGTGTTGGGCAACATGTGTTGCTTTAATGCATCAAAGGTCAAGTCTTTGGTTTGTGTTTGAACTGGGCAAGTATTCGCCGCCCATCGCCAGCGTTTTTCAACGCGGCTCACTAACAACTTTGATTTAGCAATTGATTTTCAGATCCAGAAAGGTTCGATTATGAAACGTTTTATCGCCATTGCGGCAGCCCTAGCTGCGATCGTAATTTGCTCCGAGGGCAACGCACAAGCGCAATCTCGACTTCACTCAGGTGGTTTTCCTTACCCAGGCGTCTGTCAAGGATTTGGCGGTGGTTTTGGCAACGGATTCGGCTTTGGTTCGCGTTTTCAACGCGAACAACCGCCATTCTTTGCGAAGTTCCCACCAGTTTACTACAGTCGCGCTGTAAAGCGACCATACGGTATCAGTCCTTATGCTGCTCCTGCGGGCGTGAGGCCAGTAGAACTTGATTACTTTAAGCCAGTACTGACCAACCCAGTAGTGGTTAAGAATCCTTATTATAATGACGGCACTAAGTCGGCGATGGATTCAGAGATCAAGATTGATTCTAAGGTAAAAATGGACACGAAGGTGAAAACCGAAGTTAAGCCAGAGAAAATTAAGACCGCTAGCTGGCGGGTTAATCCGTTTTTCGAAAAGCAGATCGCTTTGAAGTAAGCCATCGCTATTCAGCTAGAATGTTCGCTTTACCAAGCGTAGTAAAATTATAAGACCGCCGGATAAAACCGGCGGTCTTTTTTTGTGGTTGACTACTACATGCCGGCCTGTGTTTTCGGCAACGCGTTAGGTCAGCCAACGGCCTAGGAGTTTTTATCGACAAAACCAATGACAGGTTATCCCCGTTCCCGGTCAATTTGACCAACAAATAGCAAGCTAACAATTGTCGCTTGTACACCTGCGGTCGATCCTTAAGATACAACCCAACCGCTCCCGCCACTCTAAACGGACTGACACTAGGAAACCACGGATGCCAGACCCATTTGACGCCGCCAATGAGCAAGAAGAACCCGATTACAGTAGTAGTGAGCCGGGATTAACTTCGTCGTTCAAAGGTAAAAAACGCAAGAAATATCGCAAAGACAAAAAGCAAGAAATCGGTAGCATCGACCGTCAGCCTCCGTATAACATGGAAGCCGAAGTTGGCGTGATCGGTAGTATGTTGTTGATGCCGGAGATCTGTGACGACATCGTTAACTTGCTGCGGCCTGAAGATTTTTACGACGAAGCCAACCAGCGTTTGTTTTTCCACCTAATGGAAATGCACGGCGGCGGTAAAAAGATCGACCCGGTTTTGCTTCGCGAACGACTGGTTGCTCATGACGAACTTGAGCTGATCGGTGGCCCAGGTCGGTTGGCCGAGATTTTCTCGGCCGTGCCTAATGCTGCTCACGCGACGTACTACGCAAACATCGTTCGTGGAAAAGCGACCTCGCGAAACATCATTACGACGTGTTCGGATCTATTGAGCGAAGCTTATAGTCCGATCTCTGAACCGGACGCGTTACTGAACGAAGCCGAACAAAAAGTTTTTGCCATTCGAGAGAGTCGCCAGTCGAGTAATCTTACGCAGATCGATGAAGTTTTGACCGCCGCGATGGATCGCTTGGACGCTCGTGTTCGCGGTGACGTGATGGAGGGCACGGTCGAAACTGGTTTTACCGATCTAGATCGAATGACTGGCGGATTGCACGCCTCCGAACTCGTCATCCTCGCCGCTCGACCTTCCATGGGTAAGACTGCGTTTGCGATGAACATTGTCGAATACGTGGTCTCTAAGGCTCGACAGCCCGCCTTGTTTGTGAGCTTGGAGATGGCGGCGATCGAATTGATTGAACGCTTGCTGTGTAGTGTTGCCAAAGTGAACGGCCACAAACTAAAAAACGGAACGCTGCCAGCCGAAGATCGCAAGCGATTGGTCGAAACTGCTGGTAAGCTTTCCAGTTGCCCGCTGTTCATCGACGATTCGCCAACACGCAACATGTCCGAAATCGCCGGTGCGGCTCGACGTATTAAACGGCGAGAGGGCACACTCGGTCTGATCGTGATCGACTACCTTCAGTTGATCCAGCCGGATTCAGCCAACGATCCGCGTCAAGAGCAGGTCTCCAAGATCGCTCGTCGCCTGAAAGGTCTGGCTCGTGAATTGAAGGTGCCCGTGCTTTGTCTTTCTCAATTGAATCGTCAAGCGGAAGACTCCAAGGATCACCGTCCGAAGTTGAGCCACTTGCGTGAATCGGGGGCGATTGAACAAGACGCGGATGTCGTGATGTTTGTTCATCGAGAGGCTTACTTCCAGAAAGGGCAGCCGGAGGAAGAAGTCAATCAACATGAGGCGTTGATCATTATCGAGAAGCAGCGTAGTGGACCGACGGGAGATGTTGAACTTCACTGGGAGCGAGATTTTACTCGGTTCTCCAACCGCGCTCCCGAACACTATTCTGAGTTTGACGGGATGCAGCCAGCGTCTTCGGATCCGAATCCGTTTTAAATTTGGCCTGTATCATAGCCGTGTCCCAAAAGGGGAAGTGGGGCGAAGTCGACGCAAGGCTCCGCCTGATGGGGTCAGTGATTCGGGAAAACCGAATCGATTATAGGCCTAGGAGACCCATAATTGACAAGGTGGATAAAATCGCAACGATGCAGTAGCCGTAGAATACGATTTTTTCGCGCCGTTTACGCTGGTACGCGCTGTGATAGTCTTTGAGCTCTTCGTATTCTTTACGCTCTACTACGGACAATGATTCGATTTTGTGGAAAGTCTGATCTGGGTGTGGCATGATTAACTCCCAATTTTCACGCTGGATTAGATTGTTGAAACGGATTTTTTTGCCAAATTGCTGGCTGACATGCCTAAATTTAGCTTTCAATAGTAGGCGGAAGCGAGATTTTAGTGAAACCTGTTTGACATTTGCGTCGATAAGATCTCGTTGAACCGTCATAACCGCTACAGCTGGAATCAGGAAGCATCGGCATGCCAGTTTATCCGATCGTCGGTTCACCCAATTTCGGCGAAGTCTGTTATTTACTAGAAGCTGGGCGAGCTGCAAGCATTTGGCTGTTCGGCTTGAGATGCCAGTTCGATTAGATTGCGAAGTTTTGATTGCGAGGCAGCCATTTGTTTGAGTTCGATGTTGTCAAACGGTTTTTTTAGAATCAACAGCAATTCAATTTTCGGCAGCTCAGAAATGATCTCTTCCCAACTGTGGTCCGTGTAGGCGGTGCAGATTACGACTGGCAAGTTGGCATCGATTTTCCAAATCTCTTTTGCTGTTTTGATTCCGTTCCAGCCTGGTGGCATTCGCATATCGATAAAAGCCACGGCATAGGGAGAATTGTCAGCCACAGACTTTTTCACCAGTTCAAGACCTTCCTCGCCCTGAAAGGCCGAGTCGATCTGGAAGTTGAAGTTTGGTGTTTTCGGTTTGTTTGAAGAGTCACCGCCAAACAGCATACTCTCCATTTCGTTCAACAATTCGTCGCCTTGGCGGCTCTCTAGGACTTTACGGTAGTCCTCATGCACGGCTTGGTTGTCATCGATTATTAGAATTTTTGAAGCTTTTGGAGTCATCGCTATTTACTCTTCCTTGGTTGCTCAGTGGTTGCTGGTTTAAAGGGAATCGTCATTGTAAAAGTCGCTCCATGGCCCAGTCCATCGCTTTTAGCGGTCAGTTCACCACCCATCCCTTGGATCGCGTTCGCACAGCTGTGGAGCCCAAAGCCGTGTCCCTGTTCTTTTGTAGTGAATCCATGGGAGAAGATTTTGGTCAGATCGGCTGATGCGATGCCAGTTCCATTGTCGATCACTTCGACTTTGAGCCACTCGTTTTGTCGAGATGCTTTGACGGTTAGTTTGCGATTATCCGTGGAGCTACTAGTGAGAGAGTCTTTGGCGTTCTTTAACAAGTTAACAACAACTTGTAACACTCTTTGCCGTTCGATCATCAACATCGGAAATTCTTCAAAATCCAAAGTCAATTCGATTTCATGCCGATAGATCGAATTTGAAAGTAACAACTCTGCGTCAGCAAAAAGTTTGAACAGACAGACAGGTTCTTCGAGACCACAGACGCCTGCAAATGACTGTTGCATTGCGACAACCACTTTTACGTGGTTAACGTGCTCGATCAAATTTGAAATTTCAGTTTGAACGCTTTCCTGTTCGGTCTCAAGTCGTGAAGTGATTCCTGATAAAAATTCAGGAACCGCTTTGGCGCGTGGGTCGTTGCTGAAAAACGTAGCTAGATCTTCTTGCTCCTCAAGTAACCCCACGACTTTACGAAGTGATGGAAGGCGTGACTGCGAGCACAGGTCACGAACACAGTTGGCAGAAACGTTGATGCTGTTGAGCACGTTGCCGACATTGTGAAGGACTCCTGTGGCGACTTCCGCCTTGCCTGCCTCGTGAGACAGGCTTACCATCCGTTGAGTGATCTGTTCTTTTTCTTCGATCTGTTGGGTCAATGCTCGATTGGCCAGTTCTAATTCCTTGGACGAACTTTGTAGGTCGTCGTGAGCTTCTTTAAGATCAAACGAGTCGCGTCGGCGTTGCAACGCAGTACCAATATGATTGGCCATGAAGACCATCATTTCGACTTCGGTATCGGTGTACCGAAACCCACTTTCGTAACTTTGAATGGCAACAACGCCAATTGGCTTGCCGTTTTGCCGAAGAGGGATGCCAAGCCAGTCCTCCGAAGTTTTTCCGATGCCGATCGAGGTATCGTCGGTTGGTTCACGGTATATTCGGAGAACCTCATTGGTGCGGATCACTTTCCACGTAAGCGAGTTTTTAAGCTGCTCGACTGGAATCAACTCGCGGTTGCGAAGTGGTAGCGTGTCGAGTTGTTGAGCGTCGTCATGGGGGTCTTCGTAATACGGGTAGCTAACGCAATGTTCCTCTTTGTGGTACGTCGCGATAAAGAATGCGTCAGTCGAGGTAAGGTTTCTAACGATTTGATGAAGAGCCGCGTAAAACTCGCTCATGTCTTCTGAAGAAGACGCAATCTCGGCGATTCGAAATACCGCCGCCTGAATCTCGCGATCTCGCTCCGCCTGCGCTAACTGCGTTTGAAGCTCTTCGACGTACTCCATGAGCGCGATTGGGTCCTGAGTCTGAATTGACTCACTTCTTTTGTTGTTAGCTGATTTGACCATTGAAATTCGGCAACTGAAATGATGATAGGCTCCGCTCGGAGCGGACGGGACGCGACGTATGTGGAAGCCTAAGGTTTTTATAAGCCTCTGCTAAAAAAATTAGTCGCGGTGACGCATTTCCTTGGAGCACAGAAGGCTATTAAGCAATTGGTAACGATTGGACCGGTTGTATGCTTTGTGCTACCTCATAAACGCGTCCCTGGTTGGGTGGGGGTGTAGGGTATCTATCATTTGGCAAACTTCGACAAACCACTTTCCAAGGGTCGTCAAACGAAACCACCGGCCACATCGAATCAGCGATGCTAAATAAACGCCACCAGCAACGCGACGAAAGCGGCTTGGACGCAAAGGAAGTGATCGAATCAGAACTCTGCGCCTTCGCGCCTTTGCGTGAGACCCTTTTCCAGTCACGACAGAGAATGAATGGCCCACGAGGTAGTGATCCAGCAGCATCCTTATTGGGCCAATCTGCATTGCAATGAAAGCAATCAATGGCTGCCCCACACATCTTCAGAACGCGAGGGCTGGACGCGCCCCGAGGAAAATATTTCTCTGTTGGTCCGTCAGATGTGACTGACCCACTATTCGTTGGCAAAGATGGGGTCGTCGGCGTTGGCTGAAGGTACAGCACCCATATTTTCCGAAACCGGAAAACAATCAGGCCAAATATGTTGGTCCTAATGGACGCACGTTTAGGGAAAAAGACGGCTTGTGCCAGCGAACCAAGCACCAAGGCAAGAAAATCCCAAGTTGGATTTTTGACTTCATCATTGGTAGGTTCAACTGTGAGTTTACGCCATTGTGTCTATTGGTTGGAGCTCGAACTCGAGCTGGCAGATGTCGATCATCCGCCGCCGCCTC
>CAZKTR010000086.1:0-11288 GCA_964555525.1 uncultured Pirellulaceae bacterium | reverse complement strand
GCATGTACTTGTCCGACCGAACGCGATTGTACGCGGTTGATGTCAGCGGCAAAGCAATGGCCGATTCGAAAGAAGCCAAACCGGCAGCCGCCGAGTAAGTTGAAATCAAAAACGCAGCGTCGAAGTTCGGCGCTGCTTTTTTTTCATCCGGCCGAAGGCCAAAATGTGGCGACGGTGCTTCCAGCCGGTCTTCCGCGCGCCGTAGCTGGAGTCGCCAGACTTCAGTTCGCTTCATCGCTTCAGAATTTAAAACCACGAAACACACTAAAGACACGAAAATCAGAATCGGGTTTAGATACTTTTCAACCGATTTCAATCGCCAACGTTTTCGTGTATTTCGTGGTTGTTCTTCAGCAGCAACCTTGGTTGTTCATCGGCCTGTTCGACTGAATTGGAAAGCCAATCGATTCCACGCTCTGGCGAGCGTAGCTACTTTCCGGCTTCGCCTTCCAGCCACTTCTGCATTAAGAAGCCGGTTCCGCGACCGGTTCTTCAGACTTCCCCTCTTCCTTCGCCTTCGGCGTTTCCATTTTCTTTGGCTTAACAAACGCCTCCTGAATCTTCCTCAACTCCTTCCAAACTTTGGAGCTGGCTTCTGCCTTACTTTTTGGGTCCTGTGGCGAAACGCAAACCATCAAATAATTCGCTTTTTCTTTCGCGTTGAATTTCGAAACAATCTCCAAGTTCAACGTCTGCTCCGACTTCGTAAAAAATGGTTCCGTCCATTTCAACTGGGCCTCAAATCGATTGTCGTTTGCTGGACCTTTCGCTTCACCCGGACCACGCTTAACTTCCTTGACTTGCATTTTAAAACTCGACGGCTTCACCGCACCTCGTGAAACCCGTGACGCCAAACCTCCGAAGTAAGCCAACAACTCTTTTTCAATCAACTTTTTGTCATACTTGGGCTCAGCCTTTGTTTTAAACAAAAACGCATACGTGAAAAACTGATCTGAATCCTTCTTGGGCCAGCCAGGTGAAAAGTAAACTCGCGCCTTTCCTTTGAGTTTGACTTCCGGCGCGAATGGTGGCGGCAAATTCACCGACTCGCTTCGCCAGTTGGCGGGCGCATCGAGTTTAATCGTTTCTTGGCCGGAAACAGAAACCTCCCAACACAAACCAGAAAAAACAATCGCTACGAGTAACGCACAAGTCTTCATTTTTGTTTTCAATTCAGTAAACAAGGATTTAATCATGACTGCTTTCTAGAGGGGTGAAATTAGTGTTCCGCTAGGGTTGAGTTGTTTGTGGTACCGGCTTTAGCCGCTTTAGACAAACATTGCTCACTTGAGATTTATAACGAATAAAATGACCAACCAGAAAGCCCCCTCTCCTCGAGAATTCGGACGCACACACTTTGCAATTTAATCAAACGCGACCCGAATTCACGAGGAGAGGGGGTTTGGGGGTGAGGAGCAACTGACGTATCAATTGACTTGCTCGAATCGTGCACGCCCTCGTCACTTAGAAATGATAAAGCGGCTCAGTCCGTCTTCTCCCGCAAACTTTTAGAGAGCACGATGTAGGAACATCGCGGCAAGTGTCCGAATTTTCCTAGAGAAGAAATCCATGCCGGCGTTGTCATAAGAACTCAACAGGATCAAGCGTTTTATTCATGTTGGTTTCCCCTCACCCCCAGCCCCTCTCCCCAAAAATTCGGAGCGAGTTTGATCCTAGTAAATAGTTTTTTTCGTCCGAATTTTCGGGGAGAGGGGAGCGAGTGGGGATGGGAGCTTCTTGCGTTTTCGTTTTTTGAAAATCTAAATTGAGCAGCACCGGCTTTAGCCGGCTTCACTTTACAGTTCTTTCGCTCGTTCGGTACAAACCAAAACAGCGGACATCACCGCATCACGCATGCCGGTTTCCTCCAACGCTTTCAATGCGGCGATCGTTGTGCCTCCTGGGCTGGTCACTTGATCTCGAAGTTCGCCCGGATGTTTGCCGGTTTCTTTCATCAGCTGAGCCGCACCGAGTACGGTTTGGATGGCCAGCTCGCGAGCAATGTCGCGTTTCAAACCGACCAACACTCCGCCGTCGATCATCGCTTCGATAAACGTATAAACATAAGCCGGCCCCGATCCCGAAACACCCGCCACGCTATTAATCAATGATTCGTCATGCACCAACAGAATCGTTCCCACCGCTCCGAAAAGCTCTTCGACTAACGCCGCATCTTCGCCTGACACGCCTTCGTCGACCGCATACCCCGTAGCCGCCATCCCGATCAAGCACGGCGTATTGGGCATGGTTCGAACGATCCGATTGTGGCCGACAATCCTGCGGAGCCGGTACATGTCTGCGCCACCAATAATCGAGATAACCAACGATTTGGATTCAAAATTAATTCCTTCCATCGCCTCTTCAAGCATTTGCGGCTTAACAGCCAAAAAGACGACGTCACTTTTGTCAACCACTGCCTGAGTACTCTCGGCAGCAGTAACATTTGCTGCCGGGCCGCACGCAGCAGCCAATTTCTCAATCGACACCGCTCGTGGTGAATACACCAAGAACTCCAGCTCGCGTTCGCACTTGTTGGCCATACCCGCCGCCAACGCCGTTGCCATTTGGCCGGCACCAATAAATCCAATTTTCAATTTTTTGTCCTATTCAAAAACATGCCCACCGTAACCATCGTTCGGTTTTCGGGAGATTGTAACCCAAGCGGACACTAAAGGCAGCTTGTGCCTGACTGCCCGGTCCAAAAAGTCGTAGGCCTAAGTTAAACTGTAGGTTGCCACGTTTGGCACCAACGTGAACATCGCCACAATTTGCTAGTTTCGCTCGCAACACGTCAAACACCCCAAGCCAAAGCTAATTGGCTCAATATCACTGGAAAAACTGTGCAACGCTGGATTCGGCTACTCATTCAAGGCAATTGGTTTCGCGGGTCCAACCGTCGACGGTTAGCTGGCGTAGCCGAAGCGTTAGTCGCCGCAGCTTTCTTATTGGGCGGGTTTGTCTTCCTGTCGACCAGCGTTACCCTTGCCATCATCCATGCCCAAAACGGTAACGTATCGATTATCGACTTGCACTTCATTTTGCGAGTTATCATCGCCACGTTTTTGATCCTTATCGGCCTCGGCTGGATCACTCGCTTGCTCTGGCACGTCGGCGTCTCTGCCGAACGCCGCGAAGCAATCAATGCGCAAGCCGACGAACTTGAGATCCTGCGAGAACTTCGACACCGCCGCGAGGACCTACCAACGGTACCACGCGATCGGTTGGTTCCGCAGGCCGGCCGAACCTTACCGTTTCGAATCGTGCCTTTGTCCAGAAACGTGTGGGGATTGGTCACGGCGGCCTTGCTGAGCACCATTTCGGTGTCGCTTTCATCGATCTTAGTTTTGATCTGCGCGAAACCGTGGCTCACTGAATCTGCTTTAGGGAACCAATTCAATGAGCTCAGCGAAAAGATCGCCCAAGCAAAACTTGCCACGGTTCCTCAGCAACCTTGGTTAGCGGGCGGCTTGCTGTTAGTTTTTGTGCCGGCGGCAGGTTGGTCAGTTTTCCACTTCTTCCGACAGTTGATTAAACTGACAGGTGTTGGGCCGACGTCCGTGGAACTTTCAAAGTACCCACTAACTCCCGGCAACACTTATAAACTGTTTTTGTCGCAGACCGGCCGAGTCCGGTTGCAACTTTTAGAGGTCGAATTGATTTGTGAGGAACATGTGACCTACAATCAAGGAACCGACATTCGCACCGAAACTGCGGTCGTGTTCTCCAATCGACTAATGCGACAACGCGGCGTCTCATTGACCGCCGGTAAAGCCTTCGAAACCGAACTAGAGTTTGAGTTGCCCGCCTTGGCCATGCACTCATTTAACTCCACTAACAATCGAGTCCAATGGAAAATCATCGTCACAGCGAGAGCAAAAAAATGGCCGAAACTGACTCGAACCTTTCGGATTCTGGTGTTTCCAAACTCTCGCGATACGAAGAAAACCCCAGCGCCCGCCGTCAGCGCGAACTAAATCGGCAGAAGCAACGAGAACTTAGCACCACAGAACCCTCCGTTACGATTTCGATCAGCCAAGACCAAGGCGTCGGTTACTTTGCGCCAGGCAGTATCCTGAGTGCGGAATACATGGTCAAGCTCGCACCAGAGACCAGTTTGTCGGCCATCGAGGCGTCGGTAATTTGGATGACCGAAGGCAAAGGCGAAACGGATATCGGCGCTCACTTTTTCGAGCGACGAAATCGCGCATCCTTTACAACCGACACCTTCGATCGGGCTCAGCGACTAAGCACGGTGCTGCCACAGAGCCCGCTTTCGTATGAAGGAAACATTCTGAAGGTTCATTGGCTGGTTCGGATTCGATTGTTTTTGGATGGCGGCCGCGAGACAATTACCGATCAACCGTTTCGATTGAGCGTCTCCGATCAATCTTGCCATTGGGTGGATAAGCATGACGCCTGATTGGACCAGCAACCCGTTTTCGACACGCTTCCTATCACCGGGGCAATTGAGTTTCGTCGGTTTGGACGACCAGATGCTCGATAGACTCGTCGAAAAACTTATTCAGCAAAACGGGAACGGCCAAATTGTTGGGCCTCATGGCACCGGTAAAACAACGTTGACTTTTGAGCTTCAGAAACGCGTAGACCGGCTGAACGACAATGACACCAACTACCGCTTCGTGCGAAAAACAGTCGGCCCCCGACGAACCATTCGAACGAGCAATCCAGTCGCAGAATTCAAACCTCACTCAAAAACCATTTTGGTGCTCGACGGCGTTGAGCTTCTATCATGGCTCCAACGGCTTGCTATGATCAAAACATGCCAGCGAAAGCGAATTGGGTTATTGGTAACCAGCCATCGACCCGTTTGGGGTTTGCCCATTTTAGTGTCGGTTAAACCCGACCGATCCCAACTCGAAGCAATCGTTCATCAATTAACGCGCGATTGTGATTTCCAGATTCCGACCGAACGCCTTGACGAACTCTATACAAACAGCGACGGGAACATCCGTGAAGCGTTGATGAGTTGCTATGACGAGTTCGAAGCAAACCGAGCCAAAACGGATTGCTGAGACTTGGTTTGAATTTGGGCATAGTAATCGTACATATTGACCACATCGCAGTCTAAAAACTGTTCAAACTGTTGCTGCGATTCTTGTGTCGCCAAACCTACATTCGAAACACCCTCCAAACCGATATTCGAATTAAAGATATTTGTCGCAGCTGGGCCAAAGAAGTCTTCGTATTGTTGCGGCACCAGACGAACAACACCTCGCTGGATCAACTGATCAAAATTTACTCTCGCGGCTTCATCGGCGCCGACGGTTGACTCGCCAAGCTCAAAAGTAAAGTAAGCCAAACCTTGCTGCCAAAGCGTTTGCTGATCGGTTGGAAACTCTTTCAACGCATCGCTCATCGTTTGATAGTAATGATCCGCGTACTGCGGATCGGATTCTGACAACGACAGGTTTTTTTTGCCAACCGCAAACAGCCGTTCAAACTCCTGACGGCCACTCGGCGTCAATGCCTGTAGCCTTTCTTCAAACTCAACGAACGTTTCTTGATATTCCGCTTCAATTAACGTCCCGTCGGTTTCCGGAAACTTAAGCACGACAGGCGGAGCCAAACAAGACGTCTGACGCAAGATCACGTCGACGCCCACGGGGCCTTGCCAAACCGGAATCGTTTCGATTCCTTGTTCGACCATGCACCTGTGAGCGTTTGGGACCGAAGCAACCGAAGGCGTCAGGTGATTGAATGCCAGCGAGTTCGTAATCAAAACCTGAGCTGCCACTTTATTGATCGTCCGCAGTTGTTCGTATTCCGCTTGGCTGACCAACGCCACCTCCGGACGCACGAATAGCTCAACACAAAGTTCAACAAACTGATCAACCTGTTGGTGATCCAAACCCGTTTGTTTCCCAATCTTGATCAGATCCAGCAACTGCGCCGAAAACACATTACGGCGGTCAATAATCGACTGCACAAAATCCCGATGTTCGTCGGCGATACAATCGATCGACAGCATCGAACAAAACAAACGAAATCCATTTTGCTGAATTTCGGATTCATCGACGGGTCGAAACGCGGTGCTCTGAACGGAAACTTTTTCTCGCAAGTCGTAATAGTTAACCGGTTGGCATCCGATGAGTTGAAAGATCTCGCGAACGATTTGCAGTTCGTTGGGACTGGCACAGCGAATGGCCGCGTGCATGATCTTGCCCAAACGTTCGGCTTCGTCTTCGCCAGCGGCTTGGTTAATAGCTTGAGCCACGCCCATCATCTGTGAATAGATTGGCATTGACTGTTCGAACCGCATCAAAATTTGAGCCACAATCCGACTTCGAATCTCGGCTTGTGAAACCGCATGCCGAGTGTCAATTCGAATTGCGGCGAAACTGGGTTCGGCAGGAGGCGCATCGGCCACGTGCTTGTCCCAATCAACTAGCTTGCCTGCATCGCGAGGGTTGGCTCGGGCTTGGATACGTTTTTTCCGCAAATCATCGGCGCAGTGCAAAAACCAAACCTTCGGCGCGACGCCAAATTGCTTTTCGATTATCTCCGGCCACAATGGATCTTTCAGCTCTCGCGTAAACGGCCCGACGATCACCACGTTGGCGTGAGCCAAGTTCTCCGCAGCAGCGCTGAACAGGCTTTCATAGACCGCGTCGCGAAAGATTGATTTATACTGCGGACTATCGCGATCGGCGGGGTCCATCCCGGCAGCTTCAAGCCCCGCGCGGACTAAGGGCTCGCTGACCGTGTCGCTGTCGAGCAAAACCGCTGCTTGGTCACTGGCCAGTTGCTTTGCAAACGTGCTCTTCCCCGCGCCAGCTGCACCGGTGACGATATGGAGTTGATGTTGATTAGGTGTCATCGATAGCGATCCGAAGCTGATGTATGTTTCTTCGTTTTTATCTTATCCGTTAAAGCAAACGAATAAAACTCAATCAGCCCAAATCCAGCCACTGCCCGCGGTTTCCCCAAATAATCGAAGACTTGGCTGAGCTTCGGTTTGCATCGCCACTGATAAACGTTAGGTTGTAGCCGAATTGCATAATCGACCGCCGCCCTGCCCTGTTTTCTTCCAACTGAGTGCTTGATGTCACCACCGACCGTGTCATCGGACAATGATAACCCTTCGTTGGTTACCCGTTTTTTTGGCGTCTTTCGCTACAGCAGAGAAGCCTTGGGGTTAGTCTGGACGACCGATAAACGGCTCACGTTTCTTTTAGCGGCCCTCACAATTTTTGCTGGCCTGATCCCTGGTGCGATTGCTTACGTCGGCAAACTGATCGTTGACGCGGTCGTGTTGGCCGTCGAAACGGATTCGGCTGCGGACCGCTGGACGGTGGTCAAATGGATTGTTGTCGAAGCCGTATTGGTGGTGTTGATGGCGGCGATTCAACGAGCATTAATGGTTTCGCAATCTCTGTTACGAGCGTTACTCGGCCAACGCGTGAACGTGATGATTCTGGAGAAAGCGCAAACCCTCGAACTGTCACATTTTGAAGATTCTGAGTTCTACGACAAAATGACCCGCGCCCGACGCGAAGCCTCGTCGCGACCGCTGAGTCTGGTGAATCGAACGTTTGGGTTGGTGCAGAGCGGGATTACGTTGCTGACTTACGGTTGGTTGTTGATTCAGTTTTCTTGGCTTGCGGTGGTTGGGCTTATCATCGCCGCATTGCCTGCGTTTTTTATTGAAACGTATTTCTCAGGCGCGGCGTTTCGACTCTTTCGCTGGCAAGTTCCTGAAACACGCAAACGAAATTATCTCGAATGGCTGCTGGCTCGTGAAGACTATGTTAAAGAAGTAAAACTCTACGGCACCGGCGATTTGTTCTTGGCTCGGTATCGTGAGATCTTTGAAAAGCTGTACGCCGAAGACCGAGCGTTAACGTTAAAGCGCGGCTGGTGGGGTTTTTTATTGGGCACGCTTAGTAGTCTCGCGTTCTACGGAGCTTACGGCTGGATCGGCTGGTCGGCCGCGATGGGCTGGATCACCTTAGGCGGCATGACGATGTACTTGATGATTTTCAAACAAGGACAAGCATCGATCGCGTCGAGCCTGACAGCGATTGGGAAAATGTACGAAGACAATTTGTACTTGTCGAACCTGTATGAATTTCTAGAGGAACCGATCGACAGTAACGATGGCACAGCGGTAACCGGCCCGATCCCTGGCGACGGCGTGCGATTTGAAGACGTGTCCTTCACTTACCCTGGGCAAACGACGCCCGCGATCGATCGTATCAGTTTGCACCTGCAACCGGGACAGAAACTGGCACTGGTTGGTGAAAACGGATCGGGAAAAACGACGTTGATCAAACTGTTGACGCGACTGTACGTTCCCAGCGAAGGCCGAGTTCTACTGGACGGCCGCGATTTGAACGAGTGGCAACTAGATGCGTTGCGGCAGCGGATCGGCGTGATCTTTCAAGACTTCGTCCGTTACCAACTTAAAGTGGGAGAAAATATTGGAGTCGGTGATGTGGCACATATCGAATCCGAAGAACAACAGCAAACCGCGGCCGAAAAAGGGATGGCTCATCCGTTCATTGATTCAATGGAAAAGGGTTACGACACGCAACTGGGCCGCTGGTTCAAAGATGGCCGAGAACTTTCGGGTGGACAGTGGCAAAAGATCGCTTTGTCACGAGCGTTTATGCGAAAGCAAGCAGACATTTTAGTACTGGACGAACCCACTTCGGCGATGGATGCGGAAGCGGAAGCCAAAATCTTCGATCACTTTCGCGAAGTCACCGAAAACCAGATGGCGATCTTAATCTCGCATCGATTTTCAACCGTGCGGATGGCTGATCAGATTGTTGTCCTATCCGACGGCAAGATCATCGAACGCGGTTCACACGAGCAGTTGATGGCCAGCAACGGGAAGTACGCTCACTTGTTCGCGATTCAGGCCAAGGGATATCAGTAGGTAACTACTACAGCTAACAACATTCTCGCTCCCCTCTCCCCAAAAATTCGGATTGAGTTTGATCCTAGTAGGCAGTCTTTTCGTCCGAATTTTCGGGGAGAGGGGAGCGAGTGGGGTTTATATTTTCAATCTCTTGCAAATCTCTTTTGAACGCATTGGTCGACATTAATCTCGAATGCCAATCAAAACCGGATCATGATCAGAACTACGAAACGGATCGGGCTGGTAGAGCGATTTAGGGTTGTACTCTTGGTTGTAGTCCATCGAATGTGGCTCATCGGCATTAATGTGCCAAGTTGCAAGACCAGTGACGTCTGCGACCATAGCACCCGTTGCCATCGCGTGATCAAGACTGCCGCTCTGTCCGCGGAAGACGTATGAGTAGTCCGCTTTTGCTGTCTGGTTTGCAGACTTAAAACGCTCATGCAAATCAATCAATCCGTTGGCTCGCATCGCATCGATCGGATCCTCTTGCTCATAAGCATTCAAATCACCGATCACCAACGCTCGAAAGTTAGAATCTGCCTGAATCATACCGTGAATAAATTTACAAACGGCTAACGACTGGGCTCGCCGCGTAGCATTGTAGGCGCCTTGACCATCGCCTTTGTTTTTATTCGCCGCATCGGCTTTGTTTGCGCTGCCTTTTGACTTGAAGTGATTGACGATCACGGTGAAGGGTTTACCACCACTTTTTGATTTAAATACCTGCATGATCGGCGTACGCGCCTTGTAAAAAGCAACATCATTAATCATTGACACGCCGCCGACGGGCTTGACGCGATCGGCGCGATAGATCATTCCAACTCGGATGGCATCCTGTCCGCCGGGAGCGTTACGAAAACCTGCTGGAAGACCACAGCCAACAAACACTTGCTGGCCCGCTTTTTCGTTCAACGCGTCTATCAAACGCTTTTCGGCTTTCAGATTATTTTCGATCTCCATCAAACCAATCACGTCCGCATTAAGAGCAAGGATCGCCGAGACCAATTTGGCTTCTTGTCGTTGCAATTCCGATCCTGTATCGGCGCCACGAGCGTTATTTCTTCCGTTATCGATGGTGGTGAAATAATTCAAAACATTGAAACTGGCAACCGTAACATCGGCATCACCTATATCGGGTCGCTCCGGGCGTTTGGCAGGCGTCCAGCGAAGCGGGCCATCGGGAACAAGCAACAGATTCGAACCCGCTTTAATCAGCTTCCCTGAAACGCCTTGGATCGTGGACCCCAATCGAACCGACGGCACCGTCTTGCCCAACTCCGGAAACAACGCCGGTGGAAAGATGTTTTGTTTGGCCGAGCCATCATCGATGATAATCGTCGCGTTATCGTTATATTTTTTGGCCTTAACGACTTTCGCAATATTGCTGCCGCCTTCGAACGAGTTTTCGTTCGCGTCAACGTCATTAGGATCAACTCGACTGGTCGGGACGTACAGACGATCACGAGCAACTTTTACTTGCCCTCGACGAGCCAAATCGTAAGTGTCGACGATTACCAAATCACCGGTGATAGTTAACCTTTGACCAATCAATGATTTCCAATCGACCGAATCGAAATCTCCGCTGATAACGTTTTCCTGAACAGCGGCAATTTGCACTGTTTCGACCGGAGCCGAAATTGGATTCACTGTTTCGTTTTCCGAGACCTCGCGACCATCGAAAACCGTCAACGCGACTGCGGGAAAAACCAGCAGAATGAACGCCAAGCTTGTAAACAACGCAACAGGCTTTGAGATTGTTTTAAGATTCATCGTTTGCAGGTACTTACTTGGGTTAGACAGAACTATCTTCACATCAAGATTGTTATTGTAAACCTAAAAGTCAATACGAGTTGTCTCCTTTGGTAAACCGCAATCACAAACTTCAAAACTTAATATTACCTACAATTGGCCACTTGCACTTATGCGCTATCACCCAGCAAACTCAAAGGGCTCGAAAATGACCTTAACCTCTGGTTCTTTAATTAACAAAGGGTAGTTGCATGACGTCGTCAACGCGGTACCATTCGACCGGGAGTATTTGCCCCAATCAATTTCTAAGGATTTGAGCTTCGATGAGATCTCTTAAGCCAGTATTAGTATCGCGTCTTGCGTTGGCCATTGTTTTGTTGGCTGTTTTTTTGTTAGCAGCAGATTCCACCACCGCACAAACCAAAGAAGCTCAAACGCGACCGAACATCGTTTTGATCATGGCCGACGATCTAGGCTGGAAAGACTTGAACTGCTACGGCAATCAAAAGCTCGACACCCCGAACCTCGACCGACTCGCCTTGCAAGGCCGACTGTTTACTGACGCTTATTCCGCAGCTGCCGTCTGCACGCCAACGCGAGCGGCATTGATGACCGGCGAGGCGCCTGGCAGACTTTGCATTACGAATCATGC
>CAZKTR010000085.1:0-11299 GCA_964555525.1 uncultured Pirellulaceae bacterium | reverse complement strand
AAGTCAAAAAAACGACCACACTAAAACCAGTCGTCAAAAAAGAAACTCAATACGACGTTGTCCCAGGCCAAACGCTCTATTCCGTGTTGCCAGACACCAGTCGGCGTTCACGAGCTCGTTGGCTTTCGCCTGGCTACTACACCGACCCGGTTTCTGGATTGTCGGTTTATCGTCGCGGCGGCTTGCACTGGGTTCAGCCTAACGCCACTGTGCCAGTCGGCCAAACTCCCGGCGTTGCTGTTCCTCGCGAAGTCGAAAGCACAACCTATGAGCCCGAAGTCGTTGAAACTCGTCGTCCGATTTCAGTGACTCGCATGGTCGAGGAAACTATCGAACGCGAAGTGCCCCACGAAGTCAAAAAGTTTGTCGAGCGAACGGTGACCAAGAAGGTACCTTACGAATACAAGATGCCGGTCGATAAAGTCATTGTCGAAAAGATCCCCTATACCGAAACCACTTACGAAGAAGAAGTGATTGAACGACGAGTCCCCTATACGGAGACACGGATGCAAGAAGTGCGCACGATCGAAGATTATGACGTTGAAGTGCCACGCTATGTCACTCAAACGGTCAAAAAAGAAAAACCCGTTTACAAGTGGGTAGAAGAAAAGTTCGAAACAACCGTTCGACGTACTGTTTATGAAACGATGAAAGTGCCTTGCACTGCTGACGGCGAACCGTTGTCAGATCCAGTTCCTCTTAGCGCACGCGAATACGAGTTTGTTTCGGAGCTGCCATCGACTGGAGCGACAACCACTCGTAAACCAACCTTGCCTCGACAAAAGGTTTATAGTACTCAAGGCCAAGTCGAAGAAGACCCCAAATCGACCTTGAAGCCGGACTCGATTACTGTTCCCGAGACCAAAACTGACCGAACCAAAATGGGCTCGATTGTGAAAGCAGAATCTACTGCAACGCCGTCATCTCAGGCAGAACCGGCGGAACAGCCTTTGACCACCCCTAAAGCAGTTGCCGAAACTAGCGGTTCGGTGCGGAGTCTCCAAGAAGCGGAATTACCTGCATCTGAATTGTCAACAGAAACCGGCAACGAAAAAGCCGCTGACTAAGTCGTCTTTAGGCGGCAATAGTCCCAACGGGACGGCATGTTGTAGCCACCCACGGGTGAAACCCGTGGTTGCGAGAACCAACAAACCGCAAAGCCCCGAATGGGGCGACATAAATCATGTCGTCCCATCTGCCGGTTTTCTTCAGGGTAATCTAACGCAAAAAGTTATCGCGAATTTTCTTCGACTTCGCAAAGGTTTCGGTCAGCTTGTCCGAGTTGTCGGTTTCGATTGCTTTTCGGATTTCACCAAGTTGATTCTCAAAGCAATCTAAAACGTCCAAGATCGCGGACTTATTGGTCAAGCAAACGTCTCGCCACATCACCGGGTCACTGGAAGCAATGCGCGAAAAGTCTCGAAAGCCACCGGCGGCGAATTCAAAAATTTCTTCGACGTATTCCGTACCTGCTAACGTATCCACCGTCGCATAGGCCAATACGTGAGGAAGATGGCTGGTTGCCGCCAACACCAAGTCGTGCTGTTGAACACCTAAACAACTTGTTTGAGCCCCGACCGACTTCCACATTTGCGTGACTAAATCGATCGCGTCTTGCCGAGTCGATTCCAGCGGCGTCAGGATCACGCGATGATCGCGAAACAACTCGGTTTCGGCAGCCGCGACGCCACTTTTTTCACGACCGGCAATCGGGTGCCCCGGTACAAAGCAATCCATACGCTGCCCCAACGCTTGCTGAGCCGCTAACACAACGTGCGCTTTCGAACTGCCGACATCCGTAATCACTGAATCGACTGGAAGACCGGGCAGCAACTGGTCCAAAACAGTTCCCGTTTGGCGAACAGGAACTGACAAAACAACGATGTCCGCTCCCGCAACCGCTTCGACAAGATCAACTGAATATCGATCGATCACGCCCAGTTCAACCGCCGTCTTCAAAGCCGCTTCATTGCGATCAGTGCCGACGATGGTATCCGCAAAGCCTGATTTCCGAAGCGCTTTTGCTAACGATCCTCCGATGAGCCCGACACCGACAATTGTGATTTGCTTGTTCATTCAAAAATTTTAGTTGAATTTTGTATTTTTCAGAGGTGACCTAACTTCCTTAAAGTGAAAGCATAGGCAGATAGGGCAGTTCGCGCGGTAACCTGGGTAGCTTGGGTGGCAGGCGGACTGTAGTTTTGCTTGCAAATTCTCCAAGTTCCCGAAAGATGGTCTTGATGTTGGTTTAGAGCCTATGTATTTAATTTCTGTAGAGATCGCTTCTTTTGAGGCTCTTAAACACTTTTGGTTAGTCGTGTTGCAGAAATCGCGGGACTTCTGCATATTTCCCTCCCTCCTGGGGGCAAAGCATTTAGCCTTTCGGAATTTGGTTTCTGGGTCAACCAATTCCGAAGGACGCTCACGGCTGAGCACGAGTCGACACTGGGATGGCAAGCCATTCCAGTGTCAAACACAAATGCGTTGGCTTTTGTCGCAAGGCAAGAGTCAACGCTTTTTTTATGATGTTCCAGAAGCTTTTAGAAAGAACATTAATTTTGAGACTTCTCGCTGAACGCCACCATTTTTTTATTACCAGACTTGGGGACAATCTTTGATTGCTAAATTGTTAACCGCAAATGGACGCTAATAAACGCTAATACAAATCCAAGTTTTCAAGTAATGCGACACGATGTGCGTGGTCGCGGCACGATTGCGTTACCCCAGCGGGGTTTTGCGTTATTAGCTCAGGGCGGAAGCCCTGAGATTCGGGATGCACGGCGCATTTGCCCCGGATGGGGTATTCGTATTGTTTGATTTGCCAAAAGAGCAAATGGTTTACGCCTACCCCTCCGGGGCGTTTGGTTGGTTAGGAATTGTTTCTCAGGGCTTCCACCCTGAGCTAATGGCGAAGGACTCCTCCGGAGTCAAGCTGCTCGCCATCGCTCGCCTCTAAGGCTGTCTTGCCCCACGCACATCGTGTCGCATTACCGTTCTTCATCGGCGTCCGTTCGCGGTTCTTTTATAGTCCGTTTTTAACGTATTGAATCGACTTCGACGATTCATAGCGGTGGCGTTGACCGAGAAGTCTCCTAATCGACACAAATCAAAAACGGCATATGTCGCGACCGGGATGTTGGATTAGTGGTGATTAGAGTCGATTAGTGTTCCCTTTTCCGTGTACCAGCAGGCGTTAGCTTTCTTCAATCCGGAATAAGATTCGCTCGGCATGGTCGTGTTTGACCAGCACCACTTCTGCTGTCGCGCCCTCGAACTGGACGACGTCGCCTACTTCAGGAACTTTATTGGAGCGATTCATGAGCACTCCCGCGACGGTATCGACATCCGCTTCATCCAAATTCAAATTGAGCGCCTTTTCAACCTCCGAGATCGGTGTCGTTCCAATCACCATAAACTCGCCCGGCTTGAGTTGCTTGACCGGCGGCTCGGTTGTCACATCAAACTCGTCATCGACAGGTCCAATGATTTTTTCTAAGACATTTTCTAACGTACAAACGCCAACGATCGCCCCGTACTCGTCCACCACAAAAGTCATCAACTGATGGGTGCATTGGATTGTCTTCAGCACTTTACTGATTGGCATGTTTTCGGGAACTTTGACTGGCTCTCGCATCACGGATTTGATATCGAAATCCGTTGACTTTTCATCAATGCCCAACAAATCCTTCATATGCAGCACGCCCAACAACTTGTCCAGCGACGCATCACATACCGGATAACGCGTGTGCTGTGTCTTTTTGGCGATCGCCATCAGCTCAGGAAACGGCAGGTTAACATCCAAAATCTGGACCTCCGTCCGTGGCAGCATCGCCAATCGACAAACCAAATCATCGAACTCAAACACATTGTTGAGCAAGTAATGCTCGTTGCCGGTCAGGTTTCCGTGAATGTGCGACTCGCGTAACAACGCTCGGATTTCTTCTTCGGAATGAGGCGACTCGTGTCCGGATCCACCGCCGAGCCCCAACCAGCCCAAAATCACTTCGGTTACGTAGTTCAACACGTACATGAACGGGAACAGCAAGTAGAAGAAAAAGACCATCAGTGGCGCACACCAACGGACCATGTCTTTTGGTTTTCGAATCGCCCAGATCTTCGGGGCTTGCTCACCGACGACCAAGTGTAACGAGGTTATCACTGAAAACGCAAAGATGAACGCACAAATGTGCAATGCGGTATCGCCAACACCTGCCCATTTAAATAACGGTTCGATCAAAAACGCGAACGCGGGTTCGCCAACATAGCCAAGCGCCAACGACGCCATCGTGATCCCAAGCTGACAAGCCGACAACGAATGATCCAACCGTCCGGCCAACCAACGAGCAGGCTTGGCAAACATTTTGCCTTCGGCGATCAGTTTGTCCAACTGACTAATGCGGACTTTTACCAAAGCAAACTCGGCTGCCACAAAAAAGCCATTCAGCGCGATCAGAACCGCAGCGATCCCCAGCATGATTAGCTTTTCGCGGACCTTTGAGTCGTCTGCTCCGTTGGCTACGTCATGAGCAACATCACCCAGCGGCGTGAGCCAACCAAACAGCGATGGCGTTGTCACCAATGCCTGAAAAGTTTCAATACAACAAAAAGATGAGGCGACGAGGTTCGCTTCGAGCGTCATGGGTGGGTCCTAAAAATGAAATGGAGCCCGTATTTTGCGCTTTTCTGCATACTGTGAAAAGAAGAGTATGCAAAAACGTTTGGGGCAAGCACTTTTTTGATCGAGAAAAACGTCGCTTGCCAGCAAACTTACTTGAAATTCCACCCGCCGAAGCCTGGATAGACTTTTCGCAACACCCGTTTGACGGTGGGCTTAAGTGGCATTGACTTCATCCGTTGCCGCAAAAAATAACAGGTTTTGGCGGCTTTAAAAGCAATTGAACTATCCGTCATCAAGCCACAGCTGACCCAATCGTTAGCGTTACTGAACTTAAATTTGTAGTCATCGTCGCCAAAACCAAGGTCCAGTTTGCCTAAACTCCGGTCACAACAGTCCTTGGTCACCTGCAGCAGCAACTCAGTCCCCGGCGAATACTGACTGAATTCAATATCAAACGTCGGAAACCAATAATGCAACATCTGGTCGGTCAGCATGCCAAAATGAGCCGCAACCAATCGATCGCCCGCATGCAACGTTGATAAAATCCCAGAAAACTCTTCGGTTTGAATCGAGTGGATGTGGCGTAGCAAATTCGCTGCCCATTCTACGGACAAAATATCGAACGTTTTCGTACGCTGATACTTTGCTCGCTTGAGAGCAATCAGCTGTTCCAATGCGGCAGGGTCAGCATTTTGAAACTCAAATCGCAGGTCGCCAAACTTCCTAGCTAACGCGCGTGACTTCTGCCCATGTCGCTTGATGGTCGAGCTATTTTTCTTGGCCCAGCAGTAGTACGCATCCCACCCTTGAGACAGATCCAAATGATGAGATTTCATTTCTTGGAACTGGAACCGCTCGTTGGTTCCGTGAAAGTCAGCTGCGGCATGGTAACTAACCGATTCAACACCGATCGATTCCAACCCTTTCAAAATTTGATCGGCCGAAAGATTTTGTCCCCCCAAAACTCCATGGACGTCGTTCAAACGCCCTCCGATTGGTTCAGCCAACGTTGGCGAAGTTTTTTGAAATGGCAGGATCGCTTCGATCTGGCCAGCGGCGTTTCTAAAGATCGCGATTCGAGCGTCGTCGCGAATGGCGGCAACGGCTTGGGTAAATTCGATTGCAAAATAAGGCGTTTCCCGTTGCGGCTGATCGGCTCGTAAGCGTTTCCATGCATCGACGATTTCGTCGGTCAACTTCGCGCAATCGACAACTTGAATTTCTACATCTGATAAGCTTCGAACCACCGAAGCCGCTTCACCAGTCGACACGACGGCCTGTTGCTTAGTTCGACCAGTAGGATCGATGGGAGAAGAATTCATGCAAAATACAAATCAGCAAGTTGTAAAACTGAACAAGATAGGAGGGCCTGGCAGCCCAAGTCCAAGCCTATTCTGGTCATTCAAGCGATTTTTACCATTCGACAAACTGTCTTTTTTTCGAACTTCACTGATAACTCTGCGCGCAATGTGCTCTCCCAATCGATTCAATGCAAAAATTCGGCACTAAACCAGCTTTTGGAAACTAGATAGGCCGATCGGTTCGCGGCTGTTGTACGGTTCTCCGTACTTTACACCGATCGTTTTGCCCCAATAAGCGGCCTCGATTTTCAGCTGATCTAGGAACGACGGATCCATCTGCTCACGACCCGTCACGAATTGGCTCTGAAAACAACCGATCGCTTCCAGTTTTTGCTCCCAAAACTCGCTAATGTCCAGCACAAACGCGGGAGTGGCGTGCATTTTCAGATGGACACAGTAATAGTTAAAAATCCGCTCCGGATGAAAACGCTCACCCGGCATGTCGGTTTTGGAAAGCTTCGCCCAAAACCGAGCGGCGTCGACAAGTTGCGTCGCTGCGGTGTGGTCAGGATGAGCATCGGTCCAGTAGGGAGCAAACAGCCAGCGAGGCCGAGTCAAGCGAATGACGCTGGCGAGCTCCTTCCGCGCGGCGAGCGTCGGTTCGAGACTGCGGTTGGGCAGGCCGAGATTCCCGCGCCAGCTTAGTTTCAACACATCCGTCGCGGCTTGCGTTTCCGCTGCACGGATTTCCAGTGACCCGTGCGGTGTCGGTTCGCCCGAAGTCAAATCAAGCACACCGACTTTCAAACCTTCGGCCAGCATTTTCAAAATACCACCACCCATCCCAAGCTCAGCATCGTCCGGATGAGGCGCGATGACCAGAGCGTCTAAGTGGATCGGGTTGTCGATACATTTTGTCATGTCAGATAGTCTTCCGGTAAATTAATGACAGATTGATTGAATCGTTTGATTTTGGCAAAACCGTAATACAAGCTCGACGCGCGAGCGAGTGCATCGGACAGCTTTTAATAATGCACTTGCTTGCGCCAAGAGCTTGTATTTGCACTTGCTTGCGCCGCGAGCTTGTATTGCAGTGGGCTTTTCCTTAGAAGAGCCTACCAAACTAAACCTTCGAACGAGCCTTTAAAACGGGGTCTTTCGCCAGCGGCAATGAAATCGATTTTCCAGTTTCCGCAGCTTTGTAAATCGCCAAAATGATCTCGACGCTTTTGCGACCTTCAGCGCCATCAATCACCGGTTGGCTGCCGTTTTTGATCGCTTTAACGAAATCTTTGAATTGCTTTGCGTGAGCCGCGTGGCCAATCGCACTCGGGTCTGCCGCACCACCGCCGGTATCGGTCATCGTTTCCGTTGCCGCGGCGATCTTTTTGTCTTGGGCCGTCATCTTGGCGAACTCCCAAGTCTTAATGTCTTCCTCTTCGATCACTGCCGACCCATGGCTACCGTGGATCTCGATTTTCTTAAGCATTCCCGGGAACGCCGCGGTCGTCGCTTCGATCACGCCCAGCGCGCCGCTTTTGAATCGCAATGACGCCGTGGCAACGTCTTCGACTTGGATTCGGTCATGAGCCAGCGTGGCGACGTTGGCCGAAATGGATTCAACCGGGCCCATCAACCAACACAGCAAATCCACATTATGGATTGCTTGGTTCATCAACGCGCCGCCGCCGTCCAAATCCCAAGTTCCTCGCCACTGTCCGCTGTCGTAGTACTCCTGGGTGCGAAACCACTTCACGTACGCATCGCCCAGTGTCATCGTACCGAACTTACCCGCGTCGACCGCTTTTTTAAGCTTTTGGCTGGCGTCGTGGAACCGAGACGGGAAAATCGTCGACAGCAACACGCCGTTCTTCTTGCACGCATCGATGATTTTGTCGCAACGTTTGAGCGTGATTTCCAGCGGCTTTTCAACCACCACGTGCTTGCCAGCGTTGGCAGCGGCGACTGCGGGTTCCAGATGAGCCCCACTGGGTGTGCAAACCGTGACGACGTTGACTGCCGGATCGGCTAACATTTCGTCCAGTGATGCATAGGCCGTGCAGCCTTGCTCATCGGCAAAATTCTGAGCTGATTCGATGCGACTGGAGCAACATGCTACCAGTTTCGCTCCTCTGATTTCTGCAATTGCTTTAGCATGAAAACGAGAAATCATGCCACAGCCGACGATACCAAATCCAATCATTTCCAAATCCAATCAAGGAGTTTCACCCAACAGAATCATAACCGTAAATACGAGCATGCTGTAGAAATTCAATAAAAAGTGCACCGTGATGCAGGCAATCAAGCTACCCGTCTGACGGAACAAGTAGCCTAACCCAAGCGCCAAAACAAACAACGGGATCGGCGCCAATCCTTGTCCCCAATGTATCAAAGCAAAACACGCACTGCTGACCAAGATCGGCCAGTAAGCAAAATTGGGTTGGACGGTATGAATTTCGTCCTTCTCGCCGATTGCTTGAGTGCTTGGTGATACGTACGGGTTTATCTGGTCCGAATATGTGGTAGCATCGGAAACAACATTGGGTTCAACCAGATCTGCTGTTGGAATTTCTGGGCTGTCACCAAAAGTGTTTCCCACCACACCGCTAGCCGGCAATGATTTTCCACCGATCAACATTCTGTCGTCCGTGATCTTGGAAACGCTCAGCCGCTCCAACCAATGTTGAAACACACCGCGGAACAAAAACTCTTCCACAAACGGAGCCTGCAGCACCGCTGCCGCCCAACAGCCAAAAATCGGCACGAAGCTTGGGTTCTCTGTCAGCACCGACAGAACCGGGTGGTCGTATTTAACCCACAACGAAAGTAGAAACTGAATCAGTAACGTTATCGGAAACAACATCGTGAACACAACCACGCCGTAACCGATTTGCTGTCTTAGCTGGTCAAATCGAAGCCCAAACGAATTCGTCGTTCGATACCGAAAAACCAAATACGCCCCGCCGACGATCAAAGAAACGATCCCGAACACCGCCGACAAATAAAGCAGCAATACCCCGTGCTCGGCAAATATTTCCTCCTCGGTACCTTTGAACGCCTCTGGCCCAGCGACCGCAACCAAAATCACTCCCGATGCCATTTGAGCGCCCAGCCAGCAAGCAAAAATCGCCACTAAATCAATAAATCCCAATACGGATTCGCTACGGCGATAGGGAATCAGTTGTTGTTTTCGAATCAGTCGATTGATCGCCATGTACCAAAAACTTAGCGATGCGAAGGCAACCGCGATAACCACGGCCCCCATCCCCAATTCGAACCAAGAAACCGTCGGATCGTCAGCAACGG
Source organism: uncultured Pirellulaceae bacterium (assembly GCA_964555525.1). Taxonomy (GTDB): domain Bacteria; phylum Planctomycetota; class Planctomycetia; order Pirellulales; family Pirellulaceae; genus Mariniblastus. Next base: position 2,074 of record CAZKTR010000085.1, on the reverse strand, counting down.
GCAAATTTTGGATCGCTAGGATTGTTTGAGTTAAGAAATGGGTGTTCACGCGAGGCCTAGTATCTTGATAGAAGTTAAAAGTGGTGTTCAGCAATTCACTGACCGAACGGAGCGATCAGCTTTTTAAATATTTCCCAGCTGCAACGCAGTATCCCCACCCCGACTGCAACGTCGAATAGATCGAAAGCCAGATCGAGCCAATCAAAACGATGTTCAGCCAAGCTGGAATCCCAGCGGTTGCTGGTTCCGCCACCGCGTGTTTCATTGCCAACGCAACCAAGCACGCACCGACCGCGACGCACTGAAAACCCATTTTCAATTTTCCAGCCCACTTGGCCGAAAAGTCACCACCAGCACCTTCGATCATCGATCGCAACACCGTCACCAATAGCTCGCGTCCAACAACCACGACCGCCATCCAGCCGGCGATTTTCGCATACCAAGGAAACAAGTCGTCCATTTCGACGGCCAGTAAAATATAAGCCCCACAGATCAAGATCTTGTCACAAAACGGATCTAGTACGCGGCCCAACTTGGTCACCATGTTGTATTTCCTAGCGTACCAACCATCGACCCAGTCGGTGCCCGCAGCAATCACAAACACAACCAACGCCGCCCAGTACAACTGCAACGGCAACAAGGCAAAGAACACGAACGACAGCAACAACCGCGCCGCCGAGATCTTATTGGGGACGTTAAAAATGTCTTGCTGTAAGTTGGGGTCAGCCATGAAGGCACACTCGTTTTGGAAATATATTTAGTGGGACGAGGCTACGAGTCCTTACCACGGCATAACTTGATTATTTTAAAGTCGTAAGGCTTCGGTACCACCAACTCCAGATTCAAACGCCAGCCGCCTTCGCAACTACAGCAACTCTTCTTTCAACTGCTTCAACAAGTCAACCGCGTGGCCGATTTCGGCTTGTTGTTTTTCTGGCGTTTGAGGAATCTCGCGTTCGATGGTCAGTGGACCAGTGTAGCCGATTTTTTGCAAGGTTTGCAAAAACGTCTTCATGCCAACATCACCATCGCCCAACTTCGTTTCCTCGCCCCACTCATCGCCGGGCTTGGCCGCCCATTTCGCGTCTTTGCAATGCACGCTCTTGATCAAGCTGCCGATTTTTTCAACCGCCTCGATCGGCTGGCCCGCACCGTACAAAATCATATTGGCAGGATCAAAGTTAACAAACAGATTGTCACACTTTGTATCCCCAATAAAAGTCACCAACCCGTCAGCCGTTTCCTGGCCGGTTTCCAAATGCACCGCCTGCCCGTTATTGGTTGCGTGCTGACACAATTGCTGAGTCACCTCGATGATCTCTTGATAAGCGGGATCGGAGGTGTCATGCGGAACAAAGCCAAGATGCAACGCAATCACATCACAGCCAATCATTTTGGCAAAGTCCGAAATCTCGAACATCTCTTCCAACCGCTTTTGACGAGTCTCCGCGGGCATCAGGCCAACGGTTTCCACGACGGTGGGGATCGTCGCGTAGCTTTCGCCTTCAAAACCACCAAAGACTGCGGTGATCGAAATTCCGTACGGCGCCAACGTTTTCAAAATCTTATCCGCGCTCGCTTGGTCGCGTTGGCCCAGCGGAGGAGCATGCAGCTGAATCGTCGGCAGTCCCATCTTGCCGGCCAAGTCCAAGTCCAACCCCAGTCCGGCTCCAACGCTCGTGAAGACTCCAATTTGCCAATTTTTCATATTCGTTATCAATCGATATCAATGCTAGTGAATTGCTGGCTCTTAGAATAAAAGATCTGACCGACTTTGCCCAGCACCTGCGCGGTCACTACTGAGCCGCCGGGCGATAGCCCACGGTTTTCGGTTTATCGTGGTGAAAACCGTGGGCTATCGCCCGGCGGCTCAATTTTCCGGCTTACGTTTGGGGCTAAATCATGTCGCGTGGGTGCCATGTTTACGCGATCAGAAATGAATTAATCCTAGAAAGCCTCTCAGAAAAACATGCTCACGGGACTTTTCCAAAACCATGTCCAACGCGTAAGCATGCCATCACTCAGTTGATACTCTTGCCCTCAGAGCCGTGAAGCATGGCACCCACTCGCTTTG
>CAZKTR010000084.1:0-11329 GCA_964555525.1 uncultured Pirellulaceae bacterium | reverse complement strand
ACGGCGTGTTGTCGAACGAAAACGCGGACTGGACATTGACTCTGCCGAATTGCTGTTGCACTTGAAAAAATGGATTTCCGTGCCCTGTTTGTTTATTTGAGGACGCGACGAAACTTTCACCTGCCTGTACCGCCCAAACTCGCTTACCAGTATTAAAATCAACCGCTTGAATCTTGTCTTCATTACCGAACAAAACCAAGCCATCAACGATCAGCGGAACACTTGCTGGCACAAGACTCTTTGAATAACTGAGAGCAGCATCACTTGCGATTAACTCTCGGGCTCCTTTAATTTTTTGAAGTTTGGCCTGACTGGCGTCCACATCGACTTGCCATAGCGGCTGGCCAACCGGAAAACCGCCGACAGTCGTCGCATTACGTCTGGCGTTACCACCAACCAACAGCCATTGATCAACTGCCGACGAAGAATCGAGTGGTCCAGCTCCGACAAACGCTTCGATGGCAGCCAATGGCTGATCATCATTGATCGCGACGTCTTGGTCGCCGAGTCGGAACTTCCCACCGTTAGTTTTAGCAAGATCCTTCATAACGGCTTCGGCAAGCTCTGGTCGTCGAGCAAGCACCCAACTAACTGCGGTCAAGACCGATAGCTTAGAATCTGATTTACCTTGTTGCTTAATCAGGTCCAGTGACGTTTGAAAACTATCAGCCGCCAACAAAACTCGGCCTGCATCAAAATGGTGATGCCCCAATAACATCGCTGCTTCAAGCCCCGCATCGGTGAGTAAAAACCGTTGCTTAACCTGAGCGATCTCAAAATAATTAGACTCCACGATCGCTAAATTTAATCGTTGCCTCGCCGGGACACCAAACCGAACACGGTACGCCTGCACTGCTGACTCCGGTAAACTGGCAAGCATTTCATTTGCGATACTACTGACACTAACCGCCGTGCCTTTGGCTTTATCGTTAAAGATCAAAAAATCTTCTTCACCCATGTCCGCCAGAAACTGACCAATCAACTCAGCCGCGTGAACGTGATCGCCTTCTTTGTGAATCCGCATCGCTCGAATCAGCGGTCGAATAAATTCTCGCGACGGTGGCAAAAACACGGACGTCGGCTCGTGATCAAACCGTCGGGCGGACATCGGATCATCCGTCTCGCCTTCTTTTTCTTGCCGGATGCGGGGGGCGGGGAGTTCGCCACCGTCCTGTTCTATCTGCGGGGTAATGGCAACCGGCGAACCAGAAGCCGACAACGCCAGCAACGACTGCGGCATCGACATCAATCCAACCAACAACAACAGGACCGAATTTTTACAACGTGTATTCATGGAACAATTTTCGTTTGGGCAACCATAACTCACCAGTCAATCGATAGATTACCAGTGAATCGAAAAAATCTATTGAAAGCGTTTCAAACCGTCGACAACCCTACGTCATCTTTTAAAATAAAACATCAACGGAACAGAACCTTGCATAAGCAAATCTTCTCAGCGGCAAAACGGCCAACATAGCAGTACAATCTTAACCGAATTTATCGGCCGCGGGACCTCTCATTGTCCTCCTCAAGCAAACATTATTTTGTCACCTAATTCCATGCCAAAATCATCTCCGAATAAAAACGCTAAAGATTCCGCCAAAACCAAAGCTAGTTCCAAAGCCGAAGCGGATGAACTGGAGCGAATTATCACACACTTAGATACTGCATACGAACAAGGCCACGAGTGCCTCCATCCGACGACCAAGATTTTAGTCACTGACGGCGAATACGACGCGTTGCGGCGCAAACTGGCCCAACTGCGTCCCAAATCAAAACTGTTCGCCACCGCAACCGCATCAAAAGTTAACTCGGCCGTCGCCAAAGTCGTTCACGATCCACCCATGACGTCGATCGAAAAAGCCAGCCACGAAGACATTGAAAACCAACGCCAACAACTATTCAAATGGCTATCCAAAGCGACCGACGCCGCCAACGAAGAAATTTTATCCGGGCCGCAACTAAAAGCCAAAGACCAAACCTTCGACGGTCAACCCGTGGCCTACCCCAAAGGCTACTTCTACCAAGCCTACAAACTCGACGGCGTCGCGCTAGCAATTTACTACATCGACGGACAACTAAAACAAGCTGGCTTACGTCCACGTGACGGCATCAATGGGGAAGACGTGACCGCGCAAGTCAAGTACGTCGCTGGGGTACCCGAAAAGCTGCCAGAAAAAATTACGTGCTCGGTACGCGGCGAACTGATCTGCAAACTTACCGATTTCGAAGAAGTTCAGCGAGACCTAGACGCCGCCGGCGAAAAACTCCGAGCCAACCCGCGGAACCATACCGCTGGTGGGATTCGCCAATTCAAAAACCCGCTCAAAACGAAACTCATGCGACTGAGCTTTGTGGCTTATTCGATCGAAGGTCTCGCCAACCCACCCTACAAAACCGAAATTGAACGACACAAGTATTGCTCAGAAGTTTTGGGCATCCCTTATACCGAAACCACGCCCTTTCGCTTTCAAGATTTAGCCAAGTTTGAAAAGGACATTCCGAAATTGAATTTCGAAGTCGATGGTGTGATCGTCGGCGTTAACTCGCTTGAAGACCAAGAGCAACTTGGTCGTCACGGCGATCGCCTGACGGGAAACCCGAAAGGCAAAATCGCTTGGAAGTTCCGCGAAGAAGAAGCGACACCGGTCGTCAAAGAGATCCAATGGCAAACCGGCCGTACTGGCAAACTTACCGCGGTTGCGATTTTCGATGCCGTACGACTTGCTGGCACGAACGTTTCACGAGCGACGTTGCACAACGCGGGTTTCATGAGCCGCAATCAAATCACGATCGGTTCCAAGATTGCGGTTCGAAAAGCGGGCAAGATCATTCCGAAAGTGACCGACGTGATAGCAGGGCAGGGGGATCCTGAATTTCCGCAGGTCTGCCCTTCGTGCGAACAACCGACTGACCTGCAAAAAGGTAACACCGAAGACATGTTAGAACTGGTTTGTCCGAACACCGAATGCCCGGCTCAGAATGTTAGCTCTTTGTGCCATTACTTGTCCACGATCGGCGTGTTGGGCTTGGGTGAAAGCCGAGTCGCCCAGTTAGTAGAAGCTGATTTGGTGAGCGTGCCGGCAGATTTTTATACGTTGGATGTTGAAACTGCGATGACCAGTGGTTTAACCGTGCGACAATCGTCGCTGGCCGTAGCCGCGATTCAAATGATCCCAGGGCCAGACAAAATCAAAGAAGAGGAGCTATCGGGTTTGATTGATGCTGCCTTCAAAACAAAGAAGCAGGTTCCATTATGGCAGCTATTTGCTTCCTTTGGCATCGGCGCGGCCGGTAAGGCAGCTGGCAAAGCTCTGTCGGATCATTTTGGTTCAATTGAAAAAATCCGTAAAGCATCGCAAGAAGACCTAGAAGCAGTTGACGATGTGGGAGAAATCACCGCCGAAGCGATACGAAGTTACCTCGACCGAGAGGCGGCGAATATCGATCGGTTATTGGAATTTGTCGAGCCCACTGTGGCAGCTGGCGGCGGGGTGCTGGATGGCAAAGTGTTTTGCTTTAGCGGCGGTTTCCCTGACGGCAAAAAGTACTGGGAAAAAGAAGTGGAATCACGAGGCGGCAAATGCAGCAGTTCGGTTTCAAAGAAAACAAACTTTCTGGTCGCCGGCCCCGGTTCAGGATCAAAATCCGCGAAAGCAGAGAAGTTAAAAATCCCAATCATCGACACCGACGAACTTCAAAAGATGTTTTAGTGGTATCAGACTCGGCGTTAGCCGCAAGGAGGCGACAGTTGCCTCCGGCGCCTCCAGCCTGGCTTACGCGGCGACCGAGCAGCTAAGCTTTACATTACCAACGATCCCAATTTTCAAATAACTCTTCATCATCCGTTCCTCGGACGAACCCCGAATGGGGTGACAGGTTGTAGCCACGGGTGTAAACCGGTGTAAACCCGTGGTTACGAGAACCCATACTGAAAAGCCCTGAAAGGGCGACATGTGTTTCAATGCTGGGCAAAACCTTGAAAATTCTCATGCCGCCCCTCTCGGGGCTTTATATTCGATTTACACAAGTCCCCCACGCTCACGCCTAGGGCTACATCATGTCGCCACTATCGCGGCTTAAAAATTCTAAAGTGAGTACCATTAACCTACAGCCACTAGGCAAATTGAAAATTTATTTGACACCGATGGTCAAATCTGTTGTCTAGAAGGAATGTGGCCACGAAAAACTATCGACATTGGATACGCGGATCTTTTTAGAGGCTTGGGCTATTCCGCCTTGGTTCGCCAAAAAGATAACGATCGCCTTGACAGCGACGATGCAAACTTCGTGTGCCTTTCTGTTCGAAGTGGCTTCGATACCCTTTTGGGATCTGTTAATTTTGATCCCGGTTCAGAAATCTTATTCTCGGAACTAAACATTCCAGATATGGAACGAATCACGCGGGCAAATGGGTTCGTTCCGGTCAGCGCTCCTTTAAATGATGCCAATTGGTCGATCGACGCGAAGGCGATAGAAGCCAACCTGACACCGCGCACAAAAATGATCGTCGTCTCCCACTTATTCGGCCGCCGAGAATGTCTACGAGAAATCTCGGCCATCGCGCAACGGCACAACATTCTGCTGATACAGGACTGCGCTCAATCGTTCCGCCATCCACGCAACTTTGGCGATACCGCCGCCGACATATCCATGTACAGTTTTGGCCCGATCAAGACGTGCAGCTGTCTCGGCGGCGCTATTTTAAGAATCAACAACCCAGCGCTCGCGACAAGTTTTGCGACCGCTCATCATCAACTGAGCTGTCAATCCAATATCGAGTTTGCAAAACGTATCGGGAAATACATCTTTTTAAAAACTTTTGAGCATCCATTCATCTTCAAACTTTTCTATCGATCGATTGAGAAATTTGGCCGAAACCCTGATGCGTTCATTGCGAACCTCGCACGCGGGTTTTCAAAATCCGATTTTTTTGAGCGACTCCGCCGTCGACCATCGGCTGGTTTGAAAGCTCTTTTGGCTCATCGGCTAGAAAACTACGATTTCGACATGCTTCATCACCGCGCAGAACTTGGACATCAGTTGAGCGACCTGCTTTCTCCTTCCATACCACTGCCGGGATATTCGGGGCACGCCAGTGACCACTACTGGGTCTTTCCGATCTTATCTCGCAATCCAACCGAGCTAGTGCGACGACTCTTAGACCACGGTTTTGACGCAACGCAAAGAAATAGCCTGTCAGTTGTAGGAAATTCCAAGTCGACGCAGACCCCCGGAAACGAGTTTTTGCAACAAGTCGTTTTTTTGCCGCTGGACAACCGCATGGACAAACAAACGCTCCATTTGCTGGCGCGCGTCGTCAACGATCACGAAAACACGTTTGAGTCAGTCGAGTCGCTGACTAATAAGACAACTTCTAGACAACGTGTACCAGCCAGATAATGTAATCGCTAGTCTAGAGCTTGGGCTTAGCCGCCGAACGATAGCTCTGGGTTCCTACGCCCCAGAACCGTGGGCTATCGCCCTGCGGCTAACTAGTCAACATATTCATAATAAGCACTACCCTAACGCTTAGTCATCCAACATTTGATCGTGCTCGCAAATCAAATCATACGCTTCATCAGCCGAAGCAGCATCGCGTAGCCCTGGCAAAAAATCTGGCTGCTGCAACAAACGACTCAGCCGAGCCAATACTTTTAAGTGCACGGGCTCACTGGTCGACCCAATCAAAAAGAACACGTCCGTCAAACACCCGCGCGGGCCACCGAAAGGAAGTCCCGAACTCGTAATCCCCAGCGCCAAAAACGGATCGCCAATAATCGACGCCATCGGTCGTCGAGGGTGCAACAGCGCCACGCCATTACCCAGCGCCGTCGGATGTAACTCTTCACGGCTAAACAACGCTTCGGCCATCTTGACCGGATCCCACAACCGCCCCGTCGCCGCGGTTTGATCACACATCCGTTGGATCACCGACTTTTTGGTCCGAGCCAAAAAAGGAACGTAAACGTTATCGATCGCCAACAGGTCCTCTACCGTAATCGCCTCAGCCGATTGATCACGAGGATCATTGTTCAACATCCGCTCGACCTGGCCCAACTCTTGTTGGTCCGACACTCCGATTCGCTGCTCGAACCATTCGTGAATCTCCGCTTGGGAGAAACGCCATTGATTACCGACGCGGCGACCTGGAAGCTTACCTCGGTTCGCCATCTTCCGCACTTGATCGGGCGTCAAGTGAAGGAAGGTCGCTAAAGATTGTTCGTCATAGTCTTCGTGTGACATCGCCAGCAGCCGCGAATCAGAAATAGAGATATAAAAACGCTAGCGGCAAAAAAAATTGCTTTGGCGAGGGGGTTAGTTTGAGTGAAATTTTTAGTTTCGCAAGAGCAATTTTTACACTGATTTAGACATGTCAAGCTGGATTCAAACACTTGGCTAGAAAAAACAAACCGCAGCAACTCCTTTTGACCGGCCACGATTCGGCTTGACCGGATAGCGATATTTTCAAGAATCAATTCTTCGTCATTCACTGAGACGCAGGAAGCGAATCAGCGACGAGAGTTTTTTAATTAGAGATGCATTCATTCGATGAGTGCATTGGAATTCGCCAGGCAAGGAGGCCTTGTGAGTACCTCAAGTACTAACGCAGTGAAAACGGATTTCCGGATCCGTCTTAGTGATATTCTACCCGACGCCAAAATCGTGGGCGCGGACGATATCTTTGTTGAATCTTGTTGCGGCAATTGGCAGGACTGCCAAACCAACGACGTCTATGTGGCGTTGATCGAAGCCGAACACGATGGCCATGAATTCACCAACGAAGCGATTCATCGCGGCGCTCATGCAATCGTCACCGAGCGGCTGGTCATGAGTGCTCGGCCACAATGCATCGTGCCCGATACGCGTGAAGCCTACGGGCGAATCTGCCAAGCACTGGCGGGTCAACCCAGCAGCCGTCTATCTACCGTCGGAGTCTCGGGCAGCGATGGCAAGACCGTCACTAGCCATTTGATTCGTAGCGTCTTAAAAGAAGCTGGACGTGAAACAGGCTTGGTATCGTCACTAGAGGTCAGTTTGGGCAATGGACGCACAAGCGTACCGTCGACCCAAATCAACTCAGCTCAGCTCGCTTCGCAGCTTACCCAAATGGCGTTGGCCAAATGTGACACCGCCGTCGTTGAACTCTCCAGCACCGCTTTGGCTCAACGTTCCACCGCAGGAATTGGTTTGGACGTTGCGGTTCTGACAAACGTTCGCTCGAGTTCTCTAGAAATCCATGGCAACATAACGAACTACCGTCGCGCTCAAGCCCGTTTATTACAGCAACTGAAGCCAACGGGGGTCGCGATTTTAAACGCCGACGATCCAACCAGTCATTTTATGCTGGAGCAAATCAAAACACCGACGCTCACATTTGGCATGAAACAAGACGCCAACGTCACTGCGACGTTGGTCAATCGTAGCCGAACCGAACAAACGTTTTTGTTAATGGCTGGCGGTCAATCAGTGCCGGTCAAAACCAAAGTCATCGGCGATCACCACATCCAAAACTGTCTTGCCGCCGCTGCGGTTGGCTTGGCGATGGGAATCGATTTGTTCGCTATCGCAACGGGATTAAACCGATCCGAGGCGATGCCGGGCCGCATGGAGCAATTGGACTGCGGGCAAGAGTTTGGCGTTTGGGTGGATGCCGCCAAAACTCCCAATCAACTGGCCAACGCGATCCAATCCATCAAACAAGTCACCACGGGCCGCGTCTGGGTATTATGTTCCGTCGACCCGCAATCCGACGATCGCGCATTGCGAAGGCAAATCGGCGAGGTTATCGACCGTTCAAAGGTCGAGATCGTCCTAACCAATACGCAAGCCGGTGGAGCCAACGATTTAGAACCAATGCATCAAGTGTTGGATGGAGTGAGCAAACCCGGCCGAGCCGAATTGATTCCGAATCGTTTCAAAGCGATCGAGTGGGCATTGCAGAAGGCAGCTCCCGGCGATGGCGTGTTGGTTTCCGGCTGCGGCAGCCAACCGTTTGCATTAGTGGGCGAAGAAAGCTGGACGATCAACGATCGCGACGTTTGCGAAGCTTGGCTGTACGACAATGCGAGCCTGGCCCCAGCCATCCCTGAAGGCGACCTCGAACCGGGCATCTACAATATCGACGATTACCGCGAGTGCTGATCTGGATTGTCATGTATAATCTAGTTCCGATACGCAATGCCATTTGGAACGATTGAAAATGACTACTCGGCGACCTACAAAAACCAAAGTGGTTTATTATCTGGTCGCCGGCCTTTTGCTTGCTGCGGTGATTGTCGGATGGGCAATCGACAGACACTTCCTAAATGCGAAAATTAGGGAGTTTGATTTCTCGATTGGAACCCAATCGCTTACAGACAGTTACCGAAGTCCCCTTAAGAGCCAGGACTACGAAACCGAACCCTTGACTACGGTAACGCAAGTCACTCTAGATGACCTTGCTTCATGCCCTCGGTGGAATGCCAATTCTGGCGATCCACCTATTTCCGCGCGGCATGCAATTGAACTCGCCAATGCCGCTGCGGCCAAGCTAACGAACTACCAACAACACAACTGGCAGTTCTACGAGATCAGACTGGCACAACTGGACGCTGAAAACACAGTCGACGGAAGCCACTGGTGCTGGCAGACAACACTCTACGGCCGCGTCGCTGGCGAGGATTTTAATCGACATTGTCAAATCTGGATTCTCATGAACGGATCGGTGATCAATTCAAAGGTTGTCAAGAAACAATGAATACGTGCACCCAACAAAGGATTCCTGAAACTGATTTCTTTGATGCGGGAGCCAACTGACATGAAATCCTACAGCATTGGATCGTTGTTATTTTTAGTTACTTTACTGGCGTTAATTTTCAGTTGGATAAAAGACCATGCTGACCTTAAATCCAGAATCCAGATGCTCAACTCAGTTTATGGAATTTCAACAGTCGAACCGTGTGTACTCCAGATTGGCGACTACATTTATCGAGCTGACAACGATAGCCAGAAGATTGAAGAAAAAAATGAATATGGGCTTTGGACAACCGTCTCATCAGAAAGACTTGAAGCCTGTACTGATTGGAACAGCAACCAACCCAATCCACCGGTATCTGCAAGCGCCGCTATTAAGCTTGCCGATGCTACGATACCAACCTTGGCATTTCCTGGGCCCAGTGGAATTTGGCAGCGGCAAACTGTAACCCTTACACCGATTAATAAACACTGGTGTTGGATTGTTAGATACCAAGCCGCAGAAAACTCGGCTCTATCAGGCGGCTTTAGTATTGTTGTCCTGATGGACGGATCTGTTTTGAAACCTTATCACGTTACGAGCTCACCAAGATTTGAATATTAATTGTTAGGAGGGCCGTACACTCCAAGTCCAACTGGAAACGAGACCCTAAGACTGCCGCTAACCCTTTTCTTGTCCACCTGCCATCGCAGCGAGGGATTAAGGTAACTATTAACCAATGAAGAAAAGCACCGACCAATTCAACGATTGGTCGGTGAAATTTAAAGTAACGCGATTTTACATCGTCAAAATCTTAATGAACACTCGAATGTCAAACCTGTCAACGTCGCCATCACCATCAAAATCGTACTGGCGGTCGTAGCTACCGAGCGCATCAATAAACCCGCCGATGTCGAGTGAGCTGACGACACCATCTGCATTTCCATCGCCGAGAGACAACGCACACAATTGCCGAGCTGGACCGATGTCTAACAGATCGACGGCTCCATCCTGATTGATATCAGCGAGCGGATCAAATAGTCCGGCTTGAATACGGCGGGCCAGAATTGTTTTATCGGCGTCATTTATGAGGCAGTCGCCATTTAGATCGCCGACAATACCAGAATTCGCTACTCCCTCTATCGCGTCAATAAACGGTGGCACGTCATCCATGTCAACGTCGCCATCGCCATCAAAATCGTACTGGCGGTTGTAGGCGCCACTGAACGCGATGCGAAAGCCCGTGATGTCTAACAAATCTACAACCCCATCTCCATTTCCATCGCCAAGTGCATATCGACACAAACTCTGAAGTGGAGCGATGTCTAAGAGATTGACTTCCCCATTTAGATCGAGATCAGCATCCCGCTCAAAATCGCCGGCAGCAATGATGTTAGCCTGGACGATTTTATCGGCGTCATTAATCAGCCCATCACAATTGAGATCTCCGAAAATGTCTTTTTGCGCCAACGAACTACTGACGGCAACAAAACTCACAAAAACTACTACTAAAAAAGCTGGTAAAAATTTCATTTTGAGACTCCCTAAAAACAAAACCAAATGTTTAAACACCCCAAACAACCGACTAATACGGCAAAACACCAACAACAAGTGGATGAACACTCGATTCTATCGCAGCAAAACCAAAACACAAACAAATTTTCTCGCTTCGTCAAAAATTGCGAATGAATTCTGCGGCAAAGCCAATGGCGGACATGGAGAGTGTAAGGGCTAAAACGCCGTAAAAACCTTAACAAATACGCATCCGAGCGAGCAATTGATAGGTGCCTTTCTCCTCTCCTCAACCACGCTCTTTTCAAATTCTTGAGTGCCAGGCTTTCAAGATGGTCTTGTTACTTGCATGATGCTCTGGCCGACTTTTCCGCTCGCCAAAAACACGGTTCAGTACAAGCTGAGTCTCTACAGCGCGAACTTTTTCCGGCCAAACGCCTCTCCATCGGTAGCTACCGTCTCTCAACCTCTAAAGGCCGAACCTATGCGTGTGTTTTTCTCCATTTCGACTCAGCCGTCGCTCTAAGGTTACTCTTCTGATTCATTTCCGAATCCGATTTGCGATGCCGTAGCACTGGCGGCTATCTACTTTTATATCGCATCACCCCGCGCGTATTTTCTGCAATGAACTTGCGCGCGAATTTGGAGAAGAAAATTGACTTTAAGCAAGAAACAAAGAGAGCAATTACTAAGGCAACATTGTGGCGTGATCAACGACGACGACGCGATCGATCCAAGACACTATTTCTACAACAAGCGAAAGCATAACCGGAAGTACCGAAAAGTGTTCCAGCTATGCCGCCAAGTCAATGACACGTTACTGATGGTGCTGACCGATGGCAATGAAAAGCTCGACGGACTAACAATCGTCGACGTCGTCCCGGCACCGGATTCTCGAAGAATGTTAGTGATCTTGGGACTCGACCCCGGCACGGTGGTAAAGTCGGCTGCTGAAGTGGAACAAATCATGGAACAGCTTCAACTTGAAACACCGCGACTCCGAGCCGAAATCGCTCGTACGATCAACCGCAAGAAAACTCCTAACCTGGTGTTTGAAATCGCCAAGATTTCATTCGATTAGGATCAAGATCCGTCGTCCTT
>CAZKTR010000083.1:0-11432 GCA_964555525.1 uncultured Pirellulaceae bacterium | reverse complement strand
GTTGAGGAGAAAAAACAGCAAAATATTTCGAAGGTTAAGTCTGGAATCCAACATTAAGTCTGGAATCCAACATTCGAAATTCATATTGGCGAGGTTCGCAAGCATCTATTCCGCTTTTACGGGCTCGTTGTTTGGCGAGTCGGTTTGGGATGATGTGTCAGTGGCAGAGTTAATGGTTAGATTTTCTCCAGGTAAGTTATCTGTTTTTTGATCCTCTGATTGAGCAAGAGCGTTGGACGTCGAATTGTTTTCGGCAAGCAGTCCAGCTTCGATTACTTTGGTGGTTGTTGAAAGTTTTTCGACGATCTGATGGTGGGATAGTTTTTCTTCTCCAGACCCAACAATTTCGACGCGGCCAAACAACCTCTCGCCAGCTATCAGCGGAATTTGCGCATACCATTCATGGTTACCGCCGGACGAAATATCTTGTCTTCGCCGAGTCGCGTGAAAAGATTCGTGGATCCACGGCGCGTTGAGGTCGAGCGTGAGTTCCAGCAGGCCGCTATCATCAGCAAAGTTCGACAGTTGTTGCCAGACCTCATCCCAGTTTCTATTGCCCTGAACATGAACAACACTTTGCCTAACGTTGGTTGAATCCCCCTCGGGGTTTCTGTTTATCAAGGCATTAGCTAGGCCTGTGGCTTTCCGCGTAACAAGTTTCAACTCAGCGTTTCCAAAAATTCGATTCGCTATCATGACGAAGATTACAACGGCGATCGATACCAAAGCATAGATGCTTTGCCGGTTGATCAAGCTTAGGACCCCACCGGTGGCCGTTGTCAAGGATAGTGCCATTACCCATAGTATGCTGGCTGTCGGGCTATACCCGCGTTTCATCAACGAGTGATGTAAGTGACCGCGATCAACTTCAAAAATACTACGACCGGTAAGTCGTCTACGGATGATGGCGGCACACGTGTCGATAAAAGGAATCGATAGCAAGGCCAGTGGTGCAAAGAAGGCGAAGGCAGATGTTTGTTTTGACATGCTACGAATTGCCATCGCGGCGAGCACAAAACCAATCAACATGCTTCCCGCATCACCAAGGTAAACCTTTGCAGGTGGGAAATTAAACTTTAGAAATCCAAGTAGAGCGCCGGCAAACCCAAAAAGAATGATTGCGTTCAAAGCATGCCCGAGAGATATCGCCATGATCCCTAAAGCAACGCTCATTACGATACCGATCGTGCCTGCAATTCCATCTGCGCCGTCTAGCAGGTTGACCGAGTTGACAGCAGCAAGGACCCAACCATATACGAATACGATAGAGAAGACGTCAAATTTGATCGTGAAGCCAGCAAAGGTGACTTGGTCAAAATGGTAGTTGAAGAAGATTAACACCGTACCAGCTATGAATTGCCCAAGCAGTTTTTGTCGACCGCGGATCGCGAATCGATCGTCAAGTATCCCGACGATTAAAATAACGATTGAACCAATCAGCAGCCCTAAAAGTTCCTCTTGATCAGCAGGGCGGAGCGATACAATTAGCTGTTGGAAATCGCTGAAGAATAGTGAGTAAACAGGGCGACTCCAGCTTAGGAATAGCACTTGAAAATTGAGCGACAGCCAAGTGACGCAAGTCACGGCGATGAGTGTTGAGGTGAAAATTGCAATGCCACCGATCAGTGGAATTGCGTTCGTGTGAAGCTTTCGCTTGTTGTCAGGCAGGTCGACGAGTCCTACAGCTTTTCCAATTTTCGAAAAAATCGGCACAACAACAATGGCTGTGATCAGGGATGCGAAAAAAGCAAGTACGACTGCGATCATTGGAACTGTCAAATGTGTATAGAAATCAAATGGCTGGATTCAACCAACGATATAGTTTACTTAAACCAAACTCGGTGGCAAAACCCACAGGACGTCACAATTGCGGGAAAACGCAATGGATTTGGTTGTTTTTAGTGATTGCAAGCATTCATTGATGAGATTTATGGGTTTTAAATTGGGTTTTCTGGGGTCGAACAGGTTTTTGCCCTTCTAAACCACCTATCGCCCCCTCTCTTTTTGCTCCGACAATTTTATTCGCAGTTCTCTCGCACGCATTCGAAAACTTGTTGGGTCTATACTTAGGTCGATAAGGCGATTGACGTCTTCAAGGGCTAGATTGTACTTCCCGAGCTGCTCATAGAGTTTAGCGCGTTTATTGAGATACTGTTTGTCATCGTGAAAGATTAGCAGGTAGTCGTCGTAAGCTTGAACTGCCTTTTCTAGTTCACCTTGATCTCTGCGGATGTCTCCCAGAAGTTTGTTTTGTTGGTCAGTGCGGCGGTATTCCAATTCGTCCAAAACGTTCGCCGCTCGCTCTAAAGTGCTGCGTTTCTGGTCGGGACTAACGATGGGTAAGTTCGCATATTGATACAACATCATAGGGTCCTCTGGAAGCATTACATTACCAATTACTTCGGCAGAAATCGGTTCGATCGCTCGGTTGGAACGTCCGGTAGTAATTTTCATCACCTGTCTAAACTGGCGAGGTTGTAATTCCAATTGGTGTCTAAATTGTTCGGCTGCCAGTTTCGGGCGGTTAGATTGCAGGTAGTAGATGCCGGCCAAGTTTCGAAACTTGGGGCTCTTGGGGGTGATTGCTACGGTTCGCTCAATGCAAAGATCAGAATCTTTTGTGTCTCCAATAATTGAGTTAAGCTGTGCGAGGCGTAGATGCACCGCTGGTTGCAATGGTGAAATTTTTCGGCTGTACTCTAATAGTTGCTTTGCCGGGTGTAAGTTTTGTTGGATGAACGGTTTTGACTTGAACCTTCGTAACTCCATCTTTGATTCGGATTTAAGAAAGTTGACGTTCTCTTGTAGTTGCATCAGTTGGGTCGCGTTCCAAAGATTTTCTACGATGATTGCTTTTTCTTTTGCTTTTTGCTTCGCGTCACTTTTGACGGCGACGAGTCGTGCGATACTGTTTTCATCATACTCTTCTTCGAAAAGCTGCAAGCGGCAACGGTGAACAAGCAATCCGGCGGCGTAGTTGAGCCCATCTGGAGTCGGGCAGTTTTTGACTAATGGAAGTAGCTTGTCGAGCCGTTCTTTACTTTGGGCAAGCGTCATGTTGTCGCGGGTTAATTGTTTAAGGCGAGGCTTGGAAAGACTCTGAATGGATGCGCGTTGATGCAGACCATACGCAACCAAACAAATAGCTCCAAATAACACTAAAACGATCGTGCTGATTGTTACGTTGGGAACTTGGAGGCGTAACCAAGAACCCTTTTTGAGCCGACCTCCAAGGGATTGGGCGTGGAAGCCGAGGAAGCCAAGCACTACCGACAATCCCAAAGTGTTGGCAGGGATGTAAAAACCAAAATCAAAAAAGGACGCAACTGCTTGCGAAGAAATCAAAAACACCCCCATCAGCCCCACGGCGATCGAAGTCGATGACTGGCCTCGCTTGAGTAATAGGTCAGCCGATTTATAAGCAAGTCCCCAGGCAGATAAGAAAATCAAAAATCCAACCCATCCCGCTTCGACCAAGCCTTGAAAGAACTGGTTCTCGGCGTAGTGAAACACCACGATTTCAGGTATTTGGGAATAGCTTCGATGGACGCCGCGGTAGGTACCCAACCCAGAACCGAGAAGGCCAAAGTCACTGGTTGCTGGCCAAGTTGACTTCCATTGGGTGATTCGCAGGTCACTGTCTATATCGATGGTGTTTACCGACTCAAAACGTTCGATTATTTGGTCGCCAACCGCATAGAATCCGATCAGCAGACCAGTGAGAAGCAGTAGTGGAATGGCCACAAACATCGAGTTTTTTGGTTGGCGAGCCATTCCGTAGGCAAACAGAGAAACGACTCCACCGAACAGCATTGCAACTGTACCACCACGAGAAAGCGAAACAATAATACCTGTACCGATGAGAACGATCGCGAGCAGTACAGCTATCTTTTTTGCGTTCAGGTCGGCCAAGAATTCGGCCATTTGGTTTAGCATCTGACGCCAAATTGGGACGCCTTTGTTAACAACGGTCCGAGCAGTCCGATCAGTTTGGGAAAGCATGATCGGCAGTAGTCCGATTGCCGCCGCCAAACAAATCAGGAGGTAGCCGCAAGCATTATTGCGATTCACGAAAGGTCCAAAGTGGGTACCCCCTAGTGCGACTTTGTGGTACCAGAACATTAAGGGGTTCAAAGGATCAGTTGTAAACTTATGGATGATTCCAAAAAATGAAATCACACAACCGTTGGCGGCCATCGTCGTTAGAAGGATCGTGATTTCTTGTTTCGAACGAAAGTAGCGGGAGCCGAGCAACATTGCTGCCAGTGCAATCGTGAGCAAACGTAAGTGATGCCATGTCCCGTCATGGTCAACCGAGATCGACATGCTGGTTGCGTTCGAGCCGGCGATCTGTTGTTGAATTTCCACTTGCCGGCCGAGAAAACTACTGGCAGATTCTGGCAATGGAATCAGTTGGAATAACCCCAGCAAGATTCCTAACACCAGAGGAAAGAACAGCAACGGGAGAACTTGTTTTCGACGAGGGTTCATGGAAGTCTCGAACCACCAAAAGCCCAGTCCTACCAGCAACGAGATTGCGATCCAACGTTGAGCACCAAAGTTGATGCTGGCGAAAATCCATGGCGAAATCACTACCGCCAGTAACAAGCAAATTCGACCCGGCCAAGCAAAGTAATCTGAGAGTCCAGAGCTTTCTTGATCTCCGTTGCGGCCGCCTGAGCGGCTGGCTGGGGTGGGGCGATTACCGTCACCAAAAGTCGCTTCGAGAGTCATTCCGCGAGGCGGTTTGTTTTCGGGAGATTTCATAGTCAAGCATTAGAGCCGGTTGGGACATGGTCGCTAGGAAGACCAATAGAATGATTTGTGGTCGTTTTGAAAAGTCGAGTCAGCTTTTCAACCCGCGATAGAGGTAGCTATTATTGCATCAAGTGGTGACAAATTTTGGTGATGGTTTCCTCAAAGGCCGGGATTCCGCTGAATTTCATTCCCAAGGCCTCAATTTTCTTCGTAATGATTTGATGTTTGGGAGAGTTCTGAGCACCAAAGATTTTTGCGTTGCTTGATGAGATTCGCTTGGCCGTCACCGCAACGTCGTGGTGAGAATAATAGGTATCGCAGCATGAAAACGCCTCCCCTGCGACGCTTTCCGCTGGAGCCTCAAGCAGCAATCGGATCACTTTGGCCACGTCTGAAACATGAACCTCTTTGCCTCCGCCTTCTGGGTGGACGGTATTTCCTGCGACTACGTCGGCGATCAGTTCAAACCACTTTGATCGTTCGATTGGCGAGCTGACACCAAAGACTCCTGATGGGCGAACTGCACAAATTGGGAATCCACAGCCGTATCCGTAGCTATGCACAAACTTTTCGATCGCTGCTTTGTGGGCACCATAATGTGTCTTCGCCCACAGCGGATGGGTCTCATCAAGCGGCCGGTCAGTTAAGATTTTGTCATGCACCGCACAGGTGGAAAGAAAAATAAAACGCGAAACCTGGTGGCTCATCGCGGCTTCGATCAAGCGAATCGACCCCATTAAATTGACTCGAAGATACTCCAGCAGGTCTTTTGGTGGTTGTTGGAAAGATTGGTCTTCGCGCCAGAGGGCTGAATGGACAACCGCGTCGCATCCAGCGATCGCTTCAACCTCCCTGCCCTCACCTAGCTGTCCGCAGATCAATTCAATTTGATTACCGGACTGGTCTTTTAGTTTCGTTAGAGATTCAGTCGCCGAGCGGCGATGCCAAAGTCGAAGCTCATGACCATCGTTGAGTAGCTGCTTTACAAGTTCACCGCCGATGAGCCCGGAAGCGCCAGTAACGAAGATTTTCATTTAGTCGTCGGAGTAACGAGAGCGGCCTGTCGAATTCGTATAGAGCGTAACGATCGCGCCAGCTGCCAAGAAACCCCAAGGCATCCAATCTTTTACTGGGTAGCTGCGAAGTTCTTTGACGCGGGGCCTACCTGTATTGTTGCCAATGCCAACTTGAATAGGGTTTGAAACTTGGTTGGCAGACAACGATTGCGGAGCAAATTGAGAATGGCCACCGTAGACGGATTGGGTTGGGTAGCTTGGCGTCTGAAACCTCGATGGGCCACCGTAATAGGACGTAGAGGAGGGCAAAGAAAATTGCTGTTGATTCGCTAAGTTGGCCGCTTGATTGCCTAGAGTGCCCAGTTCGTTTCGCGGCAAATCTGGACGAGTAGAGGAATCGAATGCTCGATTAGCTTTTTCCGCTACAGCAAAGATTCGACTGTTTTTATCAACCCGAAATTCTTCGAACGCTAGGCACTGGAGGCCGATAAAGACCAGAATAATTCCGACAGCAAAAAAGAATGAACGCCACATATCAAAGTCCCGGTTAAGTGTTGGGATGCGTTCCTTCGCAAACTCGCCTTTCAGGACTTATCGGTCGAGTTAGTTTGGGAGATTTCGGATTTTTCAAAGAGCATAAAATACTGGCATATTCCGTATTCCACAGTTTTTCCCACTTCTTGGTTTTATCGTTGAGAGTTGAGGTCTTATTTGCGGGATGCCAATCAATCGGGGGGGATTGACGTATGGCAGTGTGAGTATGATAGCTATCGACAGCAAATTCTTTGCTGGTCGTGTCTTGTCTAGGAGGCTCCCTAAATGGTAGTATGTGGTTTGGTTCTTGGATTGTTTCCCCATTTACCTGCAATTGCAAACTCGAGAAACGCCCACGAGCTACACCACGGCATTAACCGGAAAATGGCGATAGAAAACCTTACAACAATTAAACAGGCTCATCACATTCTGATTGTTGACGACGACCGTGAAATGGCTCGCATTTTATCTGCTGCGTTAGAGGGAGCTGGATATGTTACGACGGTTGCGCAGGACGGTAATGAGGGGTTGGCCGTTGCCGAGACAAAATCACCTGACTTGATTGTGCTCGATATTATGATGCCGCGGCGTAGCGGCTTTTTAGTGCTTGAGCGATTGCTCCAGATTCTTGAAAATCCGATCCCGGTAATCATAGTCACCGGTAACTTTGGAGACAGGCACCGGACGTATGCTGAGGTGCTAGGGGTTGAAGGTTACTTTTATAAGCCAGTAAAAATTCCATTGTTGTTAGAAAAAGTTAGCGAACTTTTGGCTAAAAGCGAAGTACCTAATGAGTGAAATTACGGATCTCGGTTTTGAAGTGCGAGATGTAACACCGGGAGAAGGATGGCATTGCAGCCATTTCTTTTACTCCTTCGATCGGCCCGCATTAGCACAGCTTAAAGCTGAATCGCCTTCGATCCTGCAGGCGGCTAAAGAGGAGTTTATCGCAGTGCTAAGCAGCGGCGATCATCAGCCCGCTAGATTTCAACTGGGAATGACGAGTGGACATAAAGCGGATTTTTCGCTGATGCTCATGGACCCAGACCCGATCAAAGTTGAAGCGGTGCACCAACGGTTGCTGGGATCTGCAATGGGGCAAGTTCTTAAGACCACTTGGTCGTACGTTTCAATTTCTGAGATCTCTGAATACGCCTTGTCGGTCGAGCAGTACGGGGAGCGATTGAAGCGTCAAGGAGAAGACCCAGAGAGTTCGGCGTTTCAGAAAAAGATCGCTGCCTACGGTGGTCGTGTTGAGAAAATGAACTACCAGCGTTTAACGCCGGACTTTCCCGATTGGCCGGTATCTTGTTTTTATCCAATGAACAAGTGGCGGCTGCCTGGGGCCAATTGGTTTTCGCAGGCCGCATCTGAACGTCACCGAATGATGTCTCAACATGCTCGGAGCGGTATCAAGTTCGCCGGCAAGGTGACGCAGTTGATTACTGTTGGCATTGGGTTGGACGATTGGGAATGGGGTGTGACTTTATGGGCCACCAATCCCAAATACCTCAAGGATATTGTTTACGAAATGAGATTTGATGAGGCCAGCGCGAAGTATGCGGAATTTGGCCCGTTTTACACCAGCTACGTCGCTTCGCCGCAACAAGTGCTCGAAATCTGCCGTGTTTAGAGAGATCGCTGCTGTTGCCGTCTACTTGCCCAAGTCCCGAGTTTCTTTTGGCCCCAGGCGGCTAGCTTTTTGATTTTCCCGTTTGATCGCGTCATAGACCTCTTGGCGATGAACCGGAATTTCTTGAGGGGCGTCGATGCCCAAGCGAACTTTATCGCCACGAATGTCCACGACGGTAATGACTACGTCGTCACCGATCATGATGCTTTCGTCTCGATGTCGTGACAAGACCAGCATGGCTGGCTCCTTATGAAACTGAATTGACTGCTCTAGCGTTGGCTGCAGCAGCAAACCAATACCTTTTAGTTCAGGGCAATTGTTTGCCGCTGTAACTTTACGCTTAACGCCATCACAGACGCTGCCGTAGAAAATCAATTTCTACGTAAATAGCATCGACACCGTTTGCAGCGTAAGGTTCGCCGAATTCTGCAGCGACGTTTTTTAACGTCCGTACGGCTTATGAGGTATTCGAAAGCTTCCTCGAACCCAACTGGTCGTTACCATCGTTAAGGTCACTGGATGCAAGAGAGACATGCGTGTTTAAAGCAACAGCCAAGTGCCAAGAAACGTGGCAACGAGGAGCCTTGGCATACAACACAAGTGCTCAAGGATTAATCGTCCAAGCTAAGTTTGCAACGAGCCTACTATTTTTTCGCGAAATTTTACCGTTTAAGCAAAATCGGCCGAGGGTTCTGCTGAAGTTTTAAGCACTTTTGCGTAGTGCTGTCGGCAGTGAAGCCAGTTCGAATTGAATCGGTTGAGCGTCGGCGGTAACGACTTGGCAACCGATACGTCGATCCAAATTGATCACGAGCGGAGCACGGAGGTTCATGGTCAGCATTGTCTCGTCACGGCTGACAACCGATAGAACGTATGCTTGATCAACAGCAGTCAGTTGCAACGAATCCACGTCGGCAGGTTCAAGGTGAACTTGGTAGTCCGAAGCGAATCGGCGAGGTGAAACGACTGGCACAGCGATGTCAGCGTGTTGCATACTCTGCAACCAAGCGACCGCAGCATTGTCTGCGTCGGCTAGAAGCACCCAGTGACGGCAGTCTTCGAAGCCCAATAGGCCGTTTCTGAAGAACAAAATGTCATCCGGTTCGATCTCGATCGCGGCGAAGCGGCTAGTATGGATCTTCATGGGTGACTCTCAGACAGGAAATTTCGATTTTTGTGGAATGAAGTGATAGTAAACGGTCTCACTCAAAGACTTATCATTGTGTGAAATTCGTTGATCATTGACTCTATCGACGTTTACGGTAAACCGCTTCAATAAAAAAACTCCTTTTAATCCAGATTTATCGATCAGGTAAAATGGTGGTTTTGTGTGTGTAAACTCGACAAGCCATACCGTTTTTCGGTAAGATTAGTCGTGTAGAAGTCGCTCGTCCCAAAACTCCCTAAATTCAATCTTTTTGGAAGCTAACGTGATGGATTGCCAAGAACGAATTTGCTTTCGTAGTCATTCTCAGCGGGCGATTGTCCAATTGATAAAGATGCCAGCACGTTTAATGCCAGCATGCATGTTAGTAGTTCTTTCGGGGTGGTTTTTCTTTATCGCAGTGTCGGTTGTCGACGGTCAGGTTCCACAGCAAGGGCAGCCCCAGATCCAGCAACTAGTCAAGCAACTTGCTCATCCGGATTTTGAGCAACGAGAATCAGCTGAGCGGCAATTGATTGAAATCGGTTCTCCCGCAGTAGACTCGTTGTTGGAAGAGTTGATCGATTGCAAGCCGGACGTGTGTTCGCGTATCAAACGGATATTGCAATTGTGTTCTGAGAAATGCGACGAAGAATCGCTCTTCAAGGTACTGGGGGTACTACGACTTCGCTTCGAAGTGTCTGATCAACGAATCGAGCCCTTGTTGCAACGTTGGGCGTTTCAGCGTCGCGGCGAATTAGTAGCTAATTGGCGAGAACAAGGTGTGGTCGTAAACGATCCTTTCGAAAAAAGAGGGGACGTTTTGGAAGTGATGGGAGGACTGGGGCAATTTCGCTTGGCCCCAGTGCGGCAAGATTTTGAGCAAAGAGGTTTTGCGCCGACACCCACGGGATTAAAACAGCCCACCGTGGTTGAGCAAAAAATTGAAGCCCATACGCGATCCAATGCTGAACTAATTAGGCTTGTGTTGAAGGGGACGCTTGAGCAAAACAAAAAGCTTGTCTTGAACTCCAAACAGGGCGCAGACGGCTTTGAGAAAAAAGTGTCGATGGTGCAGAAGCAGCCTGTGGTAGTTACGATCGGAGAGAATTGGAAAGGCGATTACTCTATTTTTGATTTTGACGATGCGATTTCTGTGTTACCGATCAGTGGCCTTGAGCTGCAAAAATTGGAGATCAACGACACGCTTCTGTCTGCCATAAAAAAGCAACCGATTGGTACAGTTGTGCTCACCGAATGTTCGGTCGCGGCGAATCTAAAAGAAACGTTGCCTCGTAGTGTTAGTTCATTGGTTATCGACGGCTCAGATTCTTCGGCAGATTTATTAAGGTTGGTTTCTAGTGAGTCCCCGATGTTAAGGCATCTTCGATTCGAAAAAAGTAAGTTCGGCGAGGACGAGGCGTTGATGTTGAGAAGCTTTGGTCAGTTGACGAACGTTGACTTGGCCAAGATAGATTTAGCGGGTAGTGTCTTTGATGGGCTGGCGACGGTGAGGTCGCTGCGGCGGCTGGACCTTCAGCGATGCAAGTTTCCTGCGGCGGCATTCAATGAATTTAAGGAAAAACGAGGTAGAAGCGTCGACGTTAAATTTACGCCGCAAGCGTTTTTGGGGGTGAGTGCCGATTCGAGAGGATTTGCGGCTCAGTTTCCGCGGGCACAGCTCAAGGGAGCCTGTATCATTACTACCGTGGTGCCAGGCGAAGGCGCTGAACGGGCCGGCATGAAAATCGGAGACGAGGTTTTCCAAATGGGCGATTATAAAATTGCGGATTTTGACGAGTTGCGAGTAGTGATTGCCCAATACGAAGTTGGCGACGAGGCCACGATTAAAGTTCGTAGAGATGGCAAAGAACTTACGCTGAAAGCCAAACTGGGCTCCCCGAGTGAATGAGAGGCCGCAAGGCCCACAAGGTGGCGACGGTGCTTCCAGCGCTTTCTGCCGGTCTTATGTGCATTGATCCTTTCAGAAGGAGGCACCATGGGAGCGCGGCATGGCTGCGTCTTCGTCATTTCCGGGTCGTAATGGGCTGAGCAAAAATTGTTTTCGAATACTCAGGCTGACTGACCGTTAGAGAGCATTGCAAAGTCGACTGGAATCTTCTACATTCTCCGATCCAAGTACCTGCCCGAGTGGCGGAATTGGCAGACGCTCAGGATTTAAAATCCTGTGTCCTTACGGACGTGCGGGTTCAAGTCCCGCCTCGGGTACTTCGGTTTTTACCGCCTCAAACGCTCTTTGGGCCACCTCGGCCAACAGCCCAAAAAACACCTCCAACACGATTTGGGGTTAATTTGGGGTTGGGGCTGGGTTTGTATTGGATCTGTG
>CAZKTR010000082.1:0-11461 GCA_964555525.1 uncultured Pirellulaceae bacterium | reverse complement strand
CCCGAGTGCCAACGGTCTAACCGTTAGGTAATTCGAGGCAAACCTCCAGACTACGGCCTCCAAGCCTCCAGCCTACTTCAACTACTAGGTTGCTTTGTAGCACTAAAAGTGTGGCCGCAATCGCATTCCTTGCGGCGAACGTGAAGCTGAGCCTTACACTTGGGACATTGTTTGTTCCAAGATTTTCGAGGTTGCCCGGTGCTAACCGAAGTTTTCCTTGACTCAAGCAATTCCTTTGCTCGTTGTTCGTCAGCCAACTGTACTGAACACTGCGGGTGCACACCGGCTTTTGAATAGGAGGATTGCCCACATACAGGACAAACTTTCCCACTGCGTACTGGGTACACAAACGTCCGTGAACTCGTCATCTTAAAGCCCTTTTGCGACGACTGATGGTAATGGTCGGGGGCGATTGTACGAAGTTTTATGCGCGCAGTCCATCACTAGAATTGTTTTTTGCAACGATAAAACAGATCTAAAAAATCATTAGAAACTTATCACAAAACTACTTGCAATCTGAACTTAAAGCTTGTTCACTTCGATCGCGGTGACATCGAACAGCAAATCAATTAAAGACGATGGTTTTATTTTCGTAAGTAATCGTTTTGTGTTGCAACACCTTACCCAATGCGATGGCGAAAACTTTCTTTTCTACGTCACGCCCCGTGCGTTTCATATGCTGCACCGAATCGCCAGGCTTAACTCCAATCACACCCTGCTCAATAATCGGACCTTGATCTAACGCGGGAATCACAAAGTGTGACGTCGCTCCAATTAGCTTTACCCCTCGCTCGTAAGCCATCTCGTACGGCCGCGCCCCAACGAAGCTTGGTAAAAACGAGTGATGAATATTTACGATCCGGCAACCGGCCTGATCGATAAACTCCTTCGTCAAAATCTTCATGTATCGGGCCAACCCAATCACGTCCGGCGCGTGCTGCTTAATGATCTCTAACTGAATGGGCTCATGGCGTAAGGGATCTTTGAATGTCTTCACAAAATAAAACGGAATGTCGTGTCGCTGAGCGTACTTCTGCATCTCTTTTGAATTGGCAATCAAGAAACAAATCTCGGTATTGGGATAGTCGCCCGCTTCGCATTTATTGATCGCTTCGATCAGTGCATGCGGTTCCTTCGACACAAACAAACCAAGCTTCTGGGGTTTCTCAAAAAAGTGCGATCTAAAACTTACATTGTCGAACTTAGCGGCGATTGCTTGAAACGCCTCATCAAAAGCTTCCGTCGTAGCCCAAGGATGGTCACCACGCCACTCCAGCCGAGCAAAAAAATATTGTTTGTCGGTGTATTCTTCAAAGCGACAAATCGAAACATTCAAATCGCGAAAAAACAAAACCAATTCTGCAATGATTCCGACTCGGTCGGTACAACGAAACAAAAGGCAAGCGGACCGTTCCATGGGCTTCCTAACTTATTTTCTTTAAAAGAGTACTAAATGAGTAATCGTTAGATAGTTATCTTTACCAACAGAAATTCATTTCATCGGTCAACCGTTTTCTCAATCGTAACAAGCTATTCCAAAGTCAACTCGATCGGATGTTTTGTTGCTTGCCAAGTAAAGGTTCGATTTTTGCGAATCTGCCCGCTAACCCAACAGACTGAAAAGTTTAGAAAACGAATCGCAACAACCGTCCCTAGGGTTTGACAAGACGCCTTTTTGTGAACCGCGTTGCTGGGCCGATTGTCGGGATTGACGGCTAACAAAACCCGAGGAAAATCTCGACTGACCTCACTAACAACAAAAGACAACAACTGACTATAAACCTTTTGGCCGCGAACCTGCTCGGCCACAAACGCCGCAAACAGCCACGCCTGCTGCTGGTTCAGCATCAACCGCACGCCCAATTCATCTTCATCGAAAACCTTGCTGGCAATCCAAACACCACCCACCAACTGTCCATCAAGGGTTGCTTGAAATGCGCGAAACTCACCGGTCGACAGCTCTCGTTGGAACCAAGTCAGCGTTTCGACCGCCTCGATCTCAACCGATGTCTGACAAGGAGAAAACTCCAGACCATTGTCCTCCGACAACGATTGACTCGCCGCCCGCAGTTTCTGAACATCCATCTCGTAAACGACATAGCGTCGCAATCGAAACAGCCACTGGGGAACGATCCGGTTGAACAAAGTCGCAAAAAAAAACTTGAACCCCATTTTGCGAATTTTACTGATCACTTTGCGGCCTCTTCGCCTGCCGAATCCCCTCGGCAGGTAATTGAATGGTGCGAATTGTGACCTCATCAATACTAGCAGTACCGATACCCGTCAGCTCAAAGCTAACTGAAAGTTGACCCGCTTTTTCTACGCCCCGATAAAGCGCAAACTCTTGCCAACCGTTGGTGACCAGCACGCGTTCGGCCATCGCTGGACCGCCCAGGGTATCGGTAATCCGCAAACCATCTTGGCTGCCGACAAACGCTTTGGGCACGTTCACCCAGCCATGAATCCTTACAAACTGTCCAGATTTTACTTTTACATTGGGCGTCTTAATCGTCAACGGCGATGCCTCAATCAAATCAACTGGCCGATCAGTGCTGGGAACAACTGACATCTGCAAACCATACGTCCCATCAACCGCCGCCGATTTAATTAACCCAACTTTCGTCTTCACCGCATCATTATCGTCGCGTCGATTCCGCCATCCATGAGACTTCATATGCTCTAAGTTTTCAAAATCACCGCCGGGCAACCCGTTGGGATCCCACTTACCGTTGGCCAACGCGTCCGCCAACGTCCAATGAAGTGGAATCAAACTACAATGCGAAGTCAACGCCGCCGAAGATTTCGATTGAAAACTCGCCAACGGATCGTTAATAACCGCTCGCCGCGCCTGAGCCAAATGCTGATTCGCTTGATTTAAAAACTGCTCAGCCGAAAGTTCGTTCTGCTGATTCAACATCCGAGTCGCATTGCCAAACGCAGTCGACGCCCGAGCTAATTCAGACGAGGCCTCTGGGGTCTGCCGAACAATGCTCTGCATTTGAGCGTCAATCAGTTGTTCAATGGCAATCCACTGCCTAGTGAGTTCAAATCGCATCGCCAAAATCGATTGCTGAGTTACTTGTTCGTAGCTGGAAGTCAGGAAGTTAACCACCAACGGGTCTTGCGTCAGCACAACCGCCGCCGCATAAGGACAATTGTCGATCACCAATTGAGTACCATTGGTACCGCGGACGTTCGCCAAAGACTCCAACCCCGATTGGTTAATCAAATACGCTTTGTCGGTAAAAGCTGAATCCAAGTCCGAAAAGCTTATCTGCGTCAAAGGCTGATCGCCAGCAAGGTATTGTTCATGATGAGTTGTCCGCTGAATTAACAACAACCGCGAACGACTAGTATTAATCGCCGTTACCTCGACACCTGAATCGCCTGGCAAAGACAGTTTTCCCATCATCACACCGCCCGCAACCCATGGTTCCAACTGAGCCAGTTCGGCATTGACCCACTGAAGCGTCAGAGCTCGTAGACGCGTCACCGGATCGACGCCATCGAGTCGGTTTGAAGACGTAAAGCGAATTCCACGAGCACCACCAGTGATCGCTTCGTAGGCCAAAAACTTGATTTGTTCGGGTTCAACCGGTGTTGGTGGTACCTGTGGGACCAACGTTTTTACCTGCCGCATCAACGCGGGTGATAATTCCGTTTGCACGTCAGCCCAGATAGGTCGTCGATTCCCAGTCTTGTCACTGCGAACCTGAATCCAGTCACTGTACTGACTGGCAAGCGAACTTGTACCCAGCGGCTGCAAGCCCGCGACAAGGATATCCGTCAAGTTAGTCAAAGCGGTCCAATCCGAAACCGCATGACCAATGATTGGCCGACCGACTCGTTGATCAGACTCTCGAATCTCTTGAATCCGCTGTTCAATCACCGGCAAATCTCGACCCGTCAAATTATCGCCAAGCTTCCAAGCCATCACGCGATCAAAGTGAAACGGAATCTCGCTCAACCCGACATTCGATGGCGGCGGGCAAACGATCCACAAATCAAGCTTGCTGGCCAACTCCAACTGCTCGTACGTCGCCGTTCGCTTGAGCTCAACCACGTTGAACCCCAGCGCCTTCAAATAATCGAAAGGCTCGCCGTTATGCTGAATGATCTTCGCAAAGAAGGGTTGTTTTTTAACCAACAACACCGTGCCATCACGAACGACTAAAGAACGTTTTTTGTCAGTCGCTTGCTCAAAAGCCGAAACTCCGTGAACTTTTTTATCGCGAACAACTTCTACATGTTCTTGTAAAACGGCTTTTGCGGCGACGATCCCATCGACTTTCAAATCGTCAATATCAATCGAAGTTCGCCCCGGACCGCTGTACAAGTTCAAAGCAACCTTATCAATGTAAGCCCCAGTAGCAGACACGTGCTGACCGTACTCGCGTCGCAACAACCAAATTTTCTCGCGCAAGTTATCCGCTAAATCAGAGTTTGCTCCTTTGCCACCAAAGGTCAAATGCTGCCATTTTCCGTTTGATTTATACGCGTCACCAGAAACTAACGTGGTCATCGGCCCGTTACCGTCAGGCGAAGGAGTCTCAGGTAACACGACCCGCACGTAGACCTTAGCGCCGCGAACTTCTGATCGTAGCCGGACGGATGGTTTTAGCTCAGGGATCACTAGCGCTGGCGTCACATCGTGAGTCACAAAAATGTGAGTGCCCTGACCCGTCGTAAAATTGATCTGCTCGAAACGATTGTTTTCTGTCTTTTCGTTAACCCGCCGTGAACTCCATTTCGACTTTTGAATCACGCAATCGGTTTCGCTTTGCTGCCAAGTCGAACCGAGCTTCTCAAAGTCCTCGTGAAACTGAGCGTTCACTGGAGTCGTCGACAACCACAAACCCGCTGCAACGGCAACGGCAATGATACTGCGACAGAATATTTTGGAATGGCTCATGGGTGTTTACTGTTGAACACTATTGAAAATCTGGGTTGGTTGCAAAAAAGCAACGATTGCAATCATGCACGTTGCATTGGCGAAGCACCGCAAATTTGCCGGTGAACTCTTGTTTTAACACTGGCTTTTAGCAGTTTTTTCGTGTCAAATCGACGCCAATCAAGTGGATCCTGTTGTAAAAAGACAACATCGGCCAGTCTTCAGACCAAACCCAAAAAACCTCGCAAACCACTACACTACAACAACTTACAACGCCCCATGCCGCCCATCCCCCGGTTTGGCACCTCGACTGCTCTAAAGGTCTGCAACGACTAACCAATTTACGAGAGACAAGCATGACTACATCTTCGAACCACAGCGCAGGGCACAAAAACGACCAACTTCCAATGGATCTAAATGATTTGATCAGTGCCGTTGGGAAGCTCCCGGCGGAGCACCAAGCCGAATTGGAGCGCCCACTCAAACGAGTTATCGAATACACCCGCCGTCGACGTCGGATTTTGAACTTGATTCAAGAGGCTTTAAGTCAGCTGCGGATGGACATGAAGTACCTAATGTTTGACCTCGAAGCGACTCGACGTGAGCGAGATTCATACAAAGATGCGTTTGATGGCGATATTTAGGCCAACTTTGTGTTTTTTGGATTGGATGCGGCGATTGTCTAAACAGAAAGTTGCCGCCATGGTCGATTTGAAATAGGATGATCCATCGGTTCACTGGACTGATTACCGTGCGTCGGCTGCAAATGTGGCCGTCGCGTTTCACCTCGCTCTCATCCACCCCTACCGCCCTTGCAGCGGTCGAGCTACTGGACCACTACTGATGCCCGACATAAGTGCCGAAAAATTAGCTCAGCGAATTTTTGATTGCGGCCTGCTTACTAGCAACCAAGTCGAAATTGCTCTTGCAGACGCGGGTGGCCGCGGGCGGGCGTCGCTGGACGACATGATTTCTTTGTTGCTCGAACGCGAACTCTTAACCAACTGGCAAATTTCTCGCGTCTGCGAAAATCATCGCCGCGGCTACTTTTACGGCAAGTGGCGTTTGTTGTATATGATTGGTGCCGGTTCTTTTGCGCGAGTGTACCGCGCTGTCCACACCGAAACCGGAGACAGCAAAGCGGTCAAGGTATTACGACAGCGCCATAGTGCTGACGCGGCAACACGAGCGAACTTCATCAAAGAAGCCCGTATCGTGATGGAGCTGCGTCACAAAAATCTCACTCCGATTTACGAAGTCGATGAGCAACAAAACCGTATCTACATGGTGATGGAATTTGTCGAAGGCCAGAACCTTCGCGAATACGTCCGAGCTCATCGCAAACTGCCAGTCAAAACGGCCTTGAAGATCACCCGCGATGTCTTAGCAGGACTGGCCTACGCCTCGCTGCGAAACATCTACCATCGCGATATGAAGTTATCCAACGTGTTGTTGTCCTCCACCGGCACTGCAATGATCGTCGACTTTGGCTTGGCCGTCGACACCGACTCCAACGAAAACAGCGGACCGCGCAGTATCGACTACGCAGCCCTTGAGCGATTCACCCGAGTCCGCAAAACCGACCCGCGTAGCGATACGTTCTTTGTTGGCTGCATGCTGTATCAAATGCTCTGCGGCGTTGCTCCAATGGACGACACGGTCGACCGCTTAAAGCGCATGTCGACAAATCGTTTTACTGACATCGTCCCGATCACCGTCCACGATCCGGACCTTCCTCACCGCGCGGTCGTCTTGGTGCAGCGGCTGATGGCAGTCGACCCCAACAAGCGACCTGACACTCCCTTGCTCGCGCAGAAGGAAACCGAAAAAACGCTTGCCGCCATCGAAGCCGGTGACACCCGAGCCTATGAGGCCGCACAAGCAGAAAACGAAAAGTTCCAGGAAAAGCAAGACGAAAAAGACGAAGGCGCTGGCAAGACCATTCTGTTGATCGAATCAAACTCAAAGGTCCAAGACTCGCTTCGTAACCGATTGAAAGAAATCGGTTACCGAGTGTTGATCACGTCCGATCCAACTCGCGGCCTCGAGCGATTTGAGGACCTCGAGCCAGACGAAGAGATGCCAGCGGACTGCGTCATCTTCGGCTGCGCCGGCCTCGGCCGTTCGGCTGTCGCAGCGTTCGAAGGCTTCGTCAACTATCGCTCCACGGCGCAGCTCCCAGCCATCTTGATCACCACCAAGCAAGTCACAAAACTCGTATCCGAAGATTGGCTCAACGACCACCGCGTGCAACTGACCATGCCGTTGAAATTTAAGCACGTAAAAATAGCCCTGCGAAAGCTACTAAAGGTCGGCGCCAAACAAGCTTAAGGCGACCAGCTCAGCCTCAGTCGCAAAACAGTTTAACGACGAGCCGAAAGGCGACCGTGCCCAAAAAGCATAGCATTTGCTGTGTTATTAACGCCTTGAGGTTGAATCGGCTTACGAGTACAATCTCGACCGTCCGTTAACGCAGCGAGCCAACACTTGGGCCACCCGCCAAGTATCTAGCCAGCCACGCCCGGGAATTCTCATGCAACCATTGTGTCGCGTGTCACTCCTTATACCCCTTGGCAATTCGATGGCTAAAACTCTGTGTAAAATCAAGAAGCTTCTCAAAGAAGATCCGACGACGTACATCAAACACGTCAAGAAACCAAAGTTCGTCTGTCGCTCTTGTGGTCGAGTCGCAAACAAAAAAGGGCTGCTCTGCGCCCCGCTAAAGATTAAGAGCTTTGAAAAGTCCACTGCTGGCGCACATTAACAGTGCTGTTGGTATTGTAGCTCCCTTGGTTCCTCGCTTGCACGTCGGGTTACCAGTTTTAAAAATGCACTTGCTTGCGCTACGAGCTTGTATTGAAGCCGGCTTTTCTTGAGCCAACAAAAACGAAGTCGATTTTAGAAATCGCGTGACGTGTTTTGACAGGGAAACTGGCACGAAATTGCATGTCTCACCGAGATTGAATGTACGCTACTTTTGCGGAGCAAAAGGCGACTATTAAAAGACCGGCTGGAAGCGCTGGAAGCACCGTCGCCACCTTTCGCCTGAAGGCGGCAAACCACTTAATAATGAGGCGGCTTCTCATCTTCCAAATTCCGTACCTCGGGCGTCTGCGATCCAGCTTGCTCGATGCGCAAAATCAGCCGATCCACCGTCAGCTTGAGCTGCTCCAAACGCTTGGTGTTTTCCAACACGGTCTCGTTTAACTGTTCATAATCGTTCTGCAAATAAGTCAACGAAGACTCAAGTCCATTCAGACGATCGACGATTTTTTCTTGTTTTTCCATGCTCTCCTGTCCCGAATTGACTCGGAAATTCTCTCGGTTAGTCGACGATTGTGGTCGATGAACCAAATATGCGGTAGCCATACCGACGGCCAAAATACAGTAATTTGCGAACTGAAGGCAGCGATCGATCATAGCTAGATTTAATCCAACTCATTAAAATCCCCACGGGCCTCGCATATCCCTCGCCGATTCACAATCAACGGCTGCCGTTTTTCAGTGGCCAATTTGGTCACTTTTCGTCGCGCTGGCCAAGCATACTGAGACATTTTCTATTGCCGCCAATGAGATGAATTTAGAACCAGAATCAAACATCCATTCGATCGTGAACCAAGTTTCTGAAGAGATCGTAGCTTCCCTAACCTTCTCCGAAAAAACGGCTCATACGTCGCCGATTCCAGAGTTCGACACCCTGATCGAGATGATTCAGCGGTTGCGCGCAATTGTCTATCCCGGTTTTCGATCCAACGAAAGCTGTCGTGACAAAGTAACCACTGATCTCAAACGACAGCTCACCGAAGCCTGTGATCTGCTTGCAACTCAAATCGCGATCGCGATCGCTCGTCACTTCGAAGCTTGCGAGGACCTTGCCAACTCCGACTACGGGTCCGTAAAGGAGGCTTGCGAAGAATCCAAGAAGCCGGAAAATATCGCTGCCCGTAGCCGCAAGATTGCCAACGAGTACATTTTGCGTTTACCTGCGATTCGCAAGTCGCTATTAACCGATGTGGAAGCCGCGTTTCTGGGCGACCCTGCCTGCAAGAATTTTGACGAAGTGATCCTATGCTACCCTGGCTTGAACGCGGTCACCATCTATCGCTTGGCACATGAACTGTACAAACTGGATGTCCCGTTTCTTCCTCGCATGATGACCGAGTGGGCTCATGGAGAAACCGGCGTCGACATCCACCCTGGGGCGACAATCGGCGATCATTTTTTCATTGATCATGGCACGGGGGTCGTGATCGGCGAGACTTGTCAGATCGGTCAGCATGTTAAAATCTACCAAGGCGTAACCTTGGGCGCCTTGAGTTTTCTACAAGACGAAGCGGGACAACTGATCCGCAGTTCCAAACGGCACCCGACGATTGAAGACCGTGTAGTGATCTACGCCAACGCAACCGTCCTAGGCGGCGATACTACGATTGGCTACGATTCGGTGATCGGCTCCAGCGTTTGGTTAACCTACAGTGTTGAACCACAAACGACCGTGACCATGGAGAATCCCAATTTGCGTTTGCGAAACCAAACCGTCGACAGCTAGAATTTTCTCACAGCAACCACGCCTTTCCAATCAGTTCAACTTTCGCTTCCCATGGCCGACGACACTCAAAACAATAAAACAGACCTAACGTGGTTGCACGTTCACGTCCCTAAAGCCGGTGGTTCCACACTGCGTCACCTGATGCGGCGAAACTTCGGCGACAACTTTTACAACTCGGCCTCACTACTGGAAACCAAGCAGTACAGCCGAGTTGATGTCCGGGAGATTGTTCGCTGCCACCCTCAGTACAAGTGCATCAGCGACCACAAGTTTTCGTTTGACTTGCCCTACGAAAGCAGTCTCGTAAACGTGAGGGCTCTCAGTTACGTTCGCGACCCCGTCGATCGCTTTATCTCGCGTTACTTTTTTCATCGCCATTTTGAAGAGGTCAACTGTATCGCTCAGCGAATGAGCTTCCGCGAGTTCGCCAACGCGGAACTAGTCGAGCAACATGTTCATCCGCAAACCAATAGCCAGATCCATTTTTTGACTTGCGGCCGGTCTACTGAGGATCTGAGTTTGATCGAAAACTCATTAGCCACCGGTAAAGCTTATTTGTTTCCCATCGAACGATTTGACGAATCCTGCATTTGTCTAGAAACGCTGTACCCTGAATCCTTCCCAGACCTCTCGTACGTCCGCACAAACGTCTCCAAACGCGATGCGAAGATTTCAGATTCTGAAAGAGAGTTGGTGCTGCGTTATTTGAAAATCGACCAACCGGTTTGCGATTTGGCCGAAGATTTTTTGAACAAAACCTTGGCTAGTACCTTTGACTCGATAGAGCAACGCCAAGCCGCACTCGCCAATTTCAAAGATCGTTGCTCGCGTCGGTACGACAACTTTTGGCCACCGCTTAAACCGGGCGAAACGGAACTGCCAGAAGCGTATTTGAAAGCCCAAGCGGAACAACAGGCGGAAGCTTAGTCGAGCCCCCTGT
Organism: uncultured Pirellulaceae bacterium; assembly: GCA_964555525.1. Classification (GTDB taxonomy): domain Bacteria; phylum Planctomycetota; class Planctomycetia; order Pirellulales; family Pirellulaceae; genus Mariniblastus. The sequence goes on along the minus strand of CAZKTR010000082.1, from coordinate 1,081 downwards.
TTATTCTGAGCTGTCGCCACTTTCGTGGCTAAAAAATCTACCCAAACATTTCTTGCAAAAATCCAAACGACTCCTCACAGACCATCGTCGGATCGCCGGCATTTTCTTGGTGCACGGTAAAGTAACCACCATACGACTTTTGCTCTAACGCACCCAACAGTGCCGGCCAATCGACCGCGCCCTTGCCCAATGGAACCTCGACACCGCGGCCGAGCGAGACATCCGTAACCGCATCACGAGCCCGACAGCTCATCACGCTTCGCGCCAACAACTGCATCGCTTCGGTTGGGCTGTGACCGTTAATCACCAATTCCGCTGGATCGAAATCGACGCCCAACGAATTCACCGGCAAGGCATCGATCAGCTCCTTCAACGTTTCACCATCATCGGCACCGGTCCGAGCTGCCAACCACGCACCGGCCTTTTGACTAAAGTTACCGATATCACTGAGCGCTTGCACCATCGTAATCCGGCTGGGGTCCGCGGCATCGACCGCGATCTTGCCGATCCGGTTGACCACCACGCTACAACCCAGCTCGTACGCCATTCCCAGCGCCGCCTTGGTCCCCTCAATTCGACGGTCGAGCAATTGCAGATCGCCGTAACCGTAATTCGTTTGAAAGTGAATCGCGGAAACGCTCAACTGCTGGTCCGACAAAAGCTTGCGAATATGCCGAACCCCAGTCCGCGAAAGTTCCCCTGGTTTTATTTCGGTACGCCCATTAATTTCAACCGCATCAGCACCCAACTTGGCAGCGGTCACGATTGCCGTTTTAAAAGGCTGACGAAGCGTATCGAGAAAAATAGACTTTTTCAGTTTCAACATAGTTTATTCGCTAGCGTAAGTTTCGCAGGTCCCGCGGTTACGTAAAAATGATGTTTGTTGCCGCGAGAAATCCTAATCCCAACCCGGATTAATAACCAGTTACCTTACAGCGTCGCAAATCTTGTTAAACTACCTTTTGCCAGCTTAAAGCATGGTATTTTGAAGTTCACCAGACGATTCCATTTTTCATTCCAACCCTGCCCTTGCTCTCAACCCCATCATGACCAAGATCGCTCAAGTCAGTCAGTTCCTGAA
>CAZKTR010000081.1:0-11503 GCA_964555525.1 uncultured Pirellulaceae bacterium | reverse complement strand
CGCCACCGGACTCTTTCGCAATCTGCCGCAACAGCTTTTCGTGCTGCCAATTCGCCCTCGCTTCGGCGCTCGGCGGAATCACGCGAAAATTGATCGGTTCAATCGATGGCTCATCCGTATCACCGGTTATCTTCAACACGGCCTCGTAGTTACCCGTTCGCGACGCATCAAAACTCCCCTCGTAAGCCCCTGCCGAATTGGGAACTAACTTGAGCGTCACTTCCTTGGTCAGCCCATTGCCATTACTGACAGTCACTTGATGACTCGGAGCCTCCGAAGGTTCGAGATCCGCGTCCATGACTCGAGCCACAAACCGTACTCGCTGGCCCAGTTCATATTTTTTCTTATCCAGATCCAAGAACCCTCGGCGAGCCCCTTCAAGGGTCCGCGATTCGACCAAGTAGCGAATGGCTTGAATCCAAAACCGATCAAAGTACTGAGCCTGAACACCCAAACGCCGCCAGCGATAGGTCTCTTGAAAGCCCATGTACAACACCGCGCCAGAACCGTAGCGACTGGCAACCAGCAACGGTTGGATTGAATCGCTTTCGTCTTTCTCGCCTCGCTCAAGCAAAACCCTGGCCGTCGGCTTGGCTGAAATCGCAGGAAAGTTCCAATAGATATCTGGCATCAGACTCCAAATCTGTTCCGATTCGGCAGGCGAACTGCGGAAAGACATCACCGGATGGTCCATGTTGTATTTAACTGGCAACAAATTACTGGCCGAAAACTCACGAGCCAGCGCCAAGACCTCCGTTTCCTCGATTGACTGGCTATCGCCAAACCGCACCGGCAAGATCTCTCGAATGCCCTGCAAGCGGTTCATCGTCACGAACTCGCCAGAAAACTGAGGGCCAGCGACGAACATCACGCCTCCTGAATTTCGCTTACTAAACTTCTTTAAGTTCACGATCCATTCAGCTGAAAACTCCTTCGGATCCGGGTCCATCAAAATCACAACATTATATTCACTCAACGCTTCAGCAGTCTGAGGCATCTGTGTAATCGGCGCGTTGCCTTCTTGAGGTCGAGTTTCATCCATCGACTGCAACCAACACGAAAGCTCGATCGTGGAGTCTTGTTGCAACATTCGCGATACCAACTGGTAATCCCAACTCGGCAAACCCGAAACCAACAATAACTTGACTTTCGCATCCAGCACTTCCATTTCGGCCGAATCCGCATTGTCATTGGCGTCCGTTTCGCCAGTCAACTCGGGGACCTTCACGGTAAACACGTACTTACCTGGGTTACCGACAACATGCCCAAAATTAACTCGCATCAGCCCACCCGATGGCGGCGGCTTGATGGTTTGAGTCTCAACCGAAATCGCGGGGCTCAACTCGCCGGTGGCTTGGTCGATTTCCTGTTGCAACAATTCAATCGGCAACTCACTGGGCACACCTTGTTCGCCAACGCGTGTGGTTTGCAATTCCGCTTCGACTTCAAACGGCTCATCGGGATATGCCTTTTCACGCACATAAACGTTTTGCACGCTCAAGTTACGCGGCGGATTGGGGTCACCCACACCCACCACATAAATTGGCACACCTAGGCTGGCAGCCTTTCGAGCGATCGCGACGGGGTCTTCGTTACCATTGTGCTGACCTTCGGTCACCATTACCAACGCCGAAACTCGCGAGTTCCCTTCGAGCGACTCTCGAATTACCTGATAGAAATCCGTCCCTAATCCCTTGGGAACCAAATCCGGAATCGTGTTCGCATTGTTCGGGTCGTCGTCGACTAGGGCATCATCTTTCGTTTCTTGTTCTTCGGCGCCATCACTTCCGGCGATAAACGCAACTTGTTTGCTACCGGTGGCAAAGTCAACAACTCGCACATTGCCTTTGTCTCGCAACCCTTTCAAAACGCTTGGATTCTTTTCAAACGCGCTGTTGATCAACTGAGTTCGTTTCACCTGTCCGGTGGCGATCGCGTCCTCGTTCAAACCCGTTAAATTAGCCATGCGTTTGCATTCGGCTTCGTTTTCGTACTTATCGGTTTGTTCGATCGACAAAGAACTATCACGCAACAAAGCAATCGTCGGCTTGATCTCGCTGACTTGCTGGTAAAACACGGCAGGTCTGAGCCACATCAGCACTAGCAACAGCAGCACCGCCAAACGCAACCCTGCCATCGTCAGCTTGACTGGCATCGGGCACGTCTGGATCTCACGGCGATAGAGCCAGAAAACCCCAAACACGATTGCGGCCACGATCAGCAACAACACGAACACACCCCACGACTCGGGCATATTCATCCACTGCAGACGTGGAGTTCCTTCGCCGTTGGGATCACTTCCAACGAGCCACTCTAGCAAACTTGTTTCGGCCAATATCATTCTGGCTTGGCCTCCAAAGCGTAAACTCGATTGCCACCATGCACCCAAAATCGTTCGCCATCGCTAAACAAATTCCCAACGTCCGCCCCACCTAGGTCGACCGAAATTTCACGTATCGGCTTGGGCTGCGTATTTAGTTCATTAGGCATCAAATCAAACTGTAAAATCTGATCTCCAACGGGCACAAAAATTCCTTGCGGCGTCAACAGACCTCTGCCCCGCGAAACGTTTTTACCAAACAGATCGTCGCCGCCCCAGATATGTTGCCGAGCATTCAAGTCAAACGCTGCGATCGTTTCCGGCCCAGCGGCGTACAACACGCCATCATAGACGCCCAGCAAATAATCCAACTTGCGCGAGATCAAATCAAAATCGCTTTTCCAGAGCGTCTTTCCCGTTTCTCGGTCGATCGATTCGATCGCTTTGGCGTCCGAGCAAAAGCAAATCATCTGGCGACCGTAAGGGATAATCGTGTCCGAACTCCAGCCTTTGCTAAAGTCAATTTTCTTGACTCCCGGCCAACGCGACGACCCCAGAACACGATGTGGCTTTCCACCGCGTTGGTAACGTCTCGCGATTCGAATCTGCCCAGTCGCTGCATCCAACACGAACACAACTCCCAAACCACACGAAACCATCACATCGCTACCGTCGATCGAAAGATTAATCGCCGTCCAAGCATTCGCACCGGTGGTGGGTTCCTCGCACAAATGCGACTTCCAAAGTGTCTCGCCTCTGGCGTTCGGATCTAAACCATAAATCCAAATTGATCCGTTGATGTTAACTGGAGCGATGATTGTGTTCTGGTAGCCGACGGGCGCCCCCATCAAACCGCCTTGTGACAAAAACTTTTCTTCTTGTTCTTCGCCAACGGCATTCAACTGCCTCGCTTTGGCGTCCATTGCCGGCAACGTCCAAAGCACCTTGCCCTCTTGGTTCAAGTCATAGGCAACCAAGTAATTGTTTCGAGTACGATTAAATGGCTGCCCATAATTAAAGTTTCGTCGCGTCCGAGGTACCCGCACCACCACTCCATTGTCACGCTTGCCTTCAATCGAATACAAAACGTTATTGCAAATCGAAAATTGAGCTGCGACGGTATCACCATATATTTGTACTTCAGGAACCGTCGTGGGCGACGGATTCTTTACCGCAGCCACCGAACGTCTGTTTCGCATCGGCTCAAAACGCCCAACAATTCCGGACTGATTTGCGGTACCTTTGTCAATTTCGAACACGTTAGCCCACAAACTTCGCCAGCTTGTCATCGACGAATCCAAAACACTCGCAATCGATCCTCCCGCATTCAACGGCAGTTCACTCTTTTTAAGCGCGATCATGTCTCGAGCAGTTTTCAAATAGACCTGATCAGGACCAAACAGCAACATCCCGGTCGGTCGCCAGCCATGCTTTTCCCTACTGGCGATCATTCTGCTTTCAAACGCATTGCGAGTTTTTGCGACACTTTCTCCGTAGGCACTTTCTCCACTAAGAAAGTTCCCCTTCGCCTTCTTTGATTTCGAATAGCTAACACTCGGCTCATAGTAAAACTGAAACGAGGACACTAGCTGCTCGCTCAACATCCGCTCGTCCACGGGCAACCCGACGCCATAACGGGCACTTGAGGCCAATGGCATTTCCCAGCCAGCGGTCCGATTTCGCTGGACCGGCTTGATGTCACCTTTGCCGGATTGTATGTCATCAATCTCATCAGCGACTAGTCGAGCCAGCCGCAAATTGGGTTCGCTTTTGAGCAACTGTTGTGTCGATTGATCGGCAGATTTGAGATCGTTTAAGAACAAATCACACAACGCGACGTGCGAGATAATTTGCTTTTTATCAACCGACAGGTCTGGATGTTGCAACGCCTTTTCAAAAACCCGGCGTGCACTGACGAAATCGTATTGATCCAAATACAAACGGCCCAAACGCACCGCTGCCTCGTCACCAACACTACTAATAAAGTACCGGCCGACAACCTGATTTAACGCGGCTTCTAAATCCCCCTCCTCTCCGGCGGAAATGATCGCCCTCGCTTCGGCATCAGCCTCTAGCCGATAAGCTGCTAGTCCTTCGGCCGGCAAACCCGCCAGTAGCTGTTCGACTTGTCGCACCAAACTAAAGTAAATTTGTTCGTCATTGCTAAAGAGTGTATCGCCGGACTGTTCCAGCACGGCCTGCATCAACTGCGTGGCAACACGATAGTTCCCATCGTCCTGGTAACGCTTCGCCTGTTCAAGAATCGACTCTAACTCTGGGTTCGTACGCAACGGCGCCAGATTAAGTTCCTCTAGTTCTGACTGGCCTCCGACTCCGTTTACCTGCTGCAAAGCCATCAACGCCTGAGCCACATCAGCATCCCGACCGCCGATAACAAGGCGATTATTATCTTGTTGACCGCCGATGATAAGGTGATTGCGGACGACAATCTGAGCGTCTGCTGTTCCAATGATTGAACCAGCGAGTAAGCCAATCAAGCTGACCGCTAACAAAGTGAAACCGCCATCGAATTTTCGAGAGATTTGAGTCATCGTTTCCGCCCCCAAAACCAACCAAGGAATTGTTCCGCCACCAACGCACAAAACAAAATCACCAACGCAAACATCCACAGCTCCGAAGAACCGCCTTTTACCGTCTGGTCGGAAAGTTGAGCCGAAGTCACGACATCAACATTACCGCCGAAAAAATCGCTATCCAGCACGGTTCGCGACAATCGACTTAAATCACCTTCACTCGCATCCACATTAGCCGCGAACAGAATCGGTGTCTGACCACCATCGTTGTTTTGTAATTTCATCTCGTAAAAACCCTGCCCATCAATTGGTGGAAACTCGGCCTCGTACAAGACACTGCTATCGATTTCGTCCGAATTGGTTGCTAGGGTTTCAGTAGAATCATCTGCCAAAGCGTTGGCCTGACTATCTGCTGATCCGACTGCGTCGCTTTTACCTGGTTCACCCGTTGGTTTCATCGGCGCTGCCACCGCTTCGATCGTATCGCCGTCGGGGTTGGTCAATGAAACACGATTTTTATACGCCGACAAATCGACCGGATAACGAATCTGCCCGCCAGCCTGAACAACGCTAGATTCATTTGCACCGCCAACAAACTCGTCAATCAGCCCCAATGTAATTGGAACAAAAGTCCCACCGGTGGGCCACATCGACCAATCCGCATCCGCCGGGAAAGCAAAAAACACGACACGCCCCTTGCCAAAAATTCGGTCAACCATCGCTGGCGAATTTGCTCTGTCAGTCAAACGCAACGGCACCGATACGGTTTTACCCAATAACTCCGGCGTAACGATCGACTCCCACCACATGAACACATCGATTTTGCTCACGCTGGTCGCTTCACTCTCAAGCACCACTTGCAATGCGGGATGAACTTGCGGGTCGACCTCGAAGTTAACCCACTGCGCCAAACTCGGATCGCCTTCGATCGTCTGCAGCTTCACTGGCGATAACCCAGCACCCTCGCGATAAAAGGCATCGTTAAACGTTTGAGCTCGGACGCGGTCACCAGGCATAATCACCAACCCACCGCCGCTATCTACCCAACGCTCCAACGACCGCACTCGCGGCATCGACGCTTCATCCATGTTGCACAAAAAGATCACACGGTAATCCGAAAGCGAAACCGTTTCCAAATCCGACGGCGTAATCGTAGTCACTTTCAACCCCGCTCCCGGGACATCAAGCGCTCGCAAATAATGCGTATCGCTGCGTTCAGAAACCGAAGACGAAGCACCGTCGACCAACAGCACCGCGACCCCATCGGAAACCCGCGCGGCGTATAGGGACTCGCTATCGGCGACCAACTGATCCGCCTTCAAACCGTCTTGACCAAGCGACTGGCGGTCGACTTGAGCCAACACACGATAGTTCGTTAGCGCCGCTTTGCCAGTTTGATTCAGCTCATTCAACGAGTCTTCCAAATCCGAAGCGACACTAACCGGAAACACGTATCGGAACTCGAGCACCTCAGAACGACCGGGAGCCAAATTTGCGATCGTTTCATATTCGGGCTGGCCTTCGTTGACTTGAAACATCACACGGACTTGTTCAACGTTTTGCGAGCCATTGTTTTTGACCATCACCTCGAACGGAATCACCTTGCCCGCGATCGGGAACTCCAACGGTCGCACCGAAACCACGCTCAAGTTTTGATCATTACCGTCGCCGGTGTCGACCACATAACAACCTTCGACCGCATCGCCGATCGCAGCCAACAGTTTGTTCGGCGCGGTTTCAGAATCCGTTTCAACATTCCAATCGCGTTGCCGCAAATCAGAAAACACATATAAAGCTCGCCCGCCCGCTTCTCGCTGACCGGTCAAATAACGCGACACACGATCCAGCGCAACCGAGTAATCCACGCCACGGTCGACACAAGTCAAACGGTCGACCGACTCCCCCAACGTCGCCAAAGTCGTCATCGTCAACGGCTCGTTGGCCAACACCGGATTCTCGGGATCGCTGGCGAGCATCACGGTGAGCCAATCTTCGGTATCACTAGAATTCGCAAATCCCGAAAGCATTTCTTTAATCGTGACCTTCGCATCGTCAAAGGCCGTCGAATTCCCGCGCGGCACCGATTGGCTCAATGAATCATCGACCAACAGCACACGCTCAATCTTTTGCGACTTTTGAACGAAGCTCGTCAGGCTGGACGGTAAAAAAGGTCTCGCCAACATCAACGCGACCAACAACATCGCCAAGCAACGCAACGCCAGCAAAATGAAGTTTTCTAGTTGAACACGCTTACGGTTCTTTTTGTCTGCTTGGAACAAAAAGTCCATCGCCGCCCACTCGACGATTTTAAACCGCCGCTTGTTCAACAAGTGGATCAAGATCGGCGAAGCGATCGCGGCCGCGCCCAGCAGCATCCAAGGATTTAGGAACCAACTAAGCATTGCTCATCCGTTTCCTAGTCTTGGAGCGAAAATTCAAATAGCTTGCCAGCACTCCGCCGAGCGACTTGGAAGTATCCAACAGCACGTAGTCCACGCCCGCTACCGCGCAGACCTTCTTAACGCGTTCTTGGAACTCACCCACGGCTTCCAGATATGATTTCTTCAATGCCCTCGGTTCTGCCATTAACTCCGCGTCCACTTCCAAACCACGGAACAACGTGTTTTCTTCAAACGGAAAATTCAATTCGTCGCTGTGCATCACATGAAACACGATCACCTCGTGGCGACGCAAACGAAACTGCTGTAACGCCTTGCCCAGTTCGTCAGGATCAACAAACAAGTCCGAGAAAATCGCGACCATGCCGCGTTGCCGCAACTGAGCAGCTACTTTCAAAAACACACCACTGGCGTCGGTTGTGTCGTCAGGGCTAGTTTGTTCCAGTTCATGCAGCACTAATTTCAGATGCGACGGATGCGAAGAAGTCTTTGTCGTGGTTAGAATTTCATTGGCAAACGTGGTCAAACCAACCGAGTCCGCTTGTTGCTGCATCATGTAGCCCAAACTCGCGGCCGCCGTTGCCGCATAATCGAACTTGCTCCAGTTTTCTTTGTCCTTTTCGCCATACCGCATCGACTTACTGGCGTCGAGAATCAAATGGCATTTCAGATTGGTCTCTTCTTCGTACTCCTTAATATACAGCCGGTCTGTTTTTGACCAAACCTTCCAGTCAATGTGCCGCAGATCGTCACCTGGGGCATATTCTCGGTGAGCTTTAAACTCGACAGCGAATCCGTTGTAAGGACTGCGGTGTTGCCCAGTAATGAAGCCTTCGACAACCGCCCGCGCACGCACGTCCAAACGCTTAATTTTGTCGAGCGTTTTCGGATCTAAGTGCCGAGCAAATTCGCCGGCGGGAGTTTTTTTCGCGTCAGAACCTGACATGAATTAAAACGCCTTCGCTAGTTCAGGAGCCATTTGATCACCTTCGCTGCGTTCAGGAATCTCGGCCAACAACCGATCAATCACATCGTCCGAAGTAATTCCGGAAGATTCCGCATTAAAGTTCGTGATCACGCGGTGACGCAAAACAGGCTTTGCGACCGCTCGTAGATCTTCGGTCGTCGCGTAGGATCGACCTTCCAGAACCGCCCGCGCCTTACAGCCCAACAGCAAGTTCTGAACGCCACGCGGTCCGGCTCCCCAACTGACCGATTCTTGAATGAACTCAGGGCAATCACCTTCCAGCACACGAGTGGCTCGAACGATGCGAAGCGCAAAGTGAATCAAATGAGCCGGCACGGGCACTCGACGAACGAGCTCTTGCAATCGTAAAATGTCTTCGCCAGAGAGCACTTGATTGACGTCGGCGGAGACATCCGATGTAGTTGTGGCCGCGATTTGGAATTCTTCGTCGTAGCTGGGATACTTCACGAACACCTTAAACATGAAACGATCTTGCTGAGCCTCAGGCAGGGTATAAGTACCCTCTTGCTCGATCGGGTTTTGAGTCGCCAACACAAAGAAGGGACTTGGCAGTGCACGCCGTTCGCCGCCGATAGTGACTTGCTTTTCTTGCATCGCTTCCAGCAACGCAGCTTGCGTCTTGGGCGGTGTTCGGTTGATCTCGTCCGCCAAAACGATGTTCGAAAACACGGGGCCTTGCAAGAATTTGAATTCTCGCGAGCCGGTTGTTTTGTCTTCTTGGATCACTTCGGTACCGACGATGTCACTGGGCATCAAGTCAGGCGTAAACTGAATCCGGCTAAAATCGAGGTTCAGGGTTCGAGCCAGCGTGCTGATCATCAACGTTTTCGCCAGACCCGGGACGCCTTCGAGCAGACAATGGCCTCTGGCAAAGATCGCGATCATCAGCTGCTCGATCACCTCGTTCTGCCCAACGATCACTTTGCTCAATTCGCCGCGGACCGACTTGTAAGCTTCACTTAACTTTTCAAGAGCTTTGACTTCATCGCCGGAAAGAGCGGCTTGTTCAACCGGGTTGTTCATCTAAGATTCCTTGCAGTAATTTTTTGGCATCAACCAGTATTCTAACCCACTTAGATCAGTTTGTCGGCAAGCCAACTCGCTGATCAGCGATCTATCGAATATTTTTCGCACGCAAATTCTCAGTCAACTTCCGCGAAAGCTTCCTTGACAAAATTAAGGGCCGCTGGTTCAAAAGCATTGGGCCGAGGAAATACCTGCGAACTATCACACATATAGCGGTATAAACCGGATGGCTAGGTTACCAAGCGTTTAAACCCAGCAAACGAATCGAGGTTTCTCGTCTTATTACAACCTTCATTAATTTCTAGAATTACCTGATGCAAGAAAACCTTCAAAATATCGTCGACCAATCCCAAGAAGACGATTCAAATATCCTTCCCGAACAAGCGTTTTTGATGGACGCCGCAGTGATGCTGCATCAATATGGTACTCCGGCTTATCGCCTAGAGCGGTTGATGGGCGGCTTGGCGGTGGCATTAAATGTGAAGGCGGAGTTTCTGTATACGCCGACTTCGCTGTTGATCGCTTTCAAAAGAGGACTGCATCGAACTTGGCTAAAACGAATCGAACCCGCCAACCCGCAACTGGGAAAGCTAATCGACTTTGACAACATACTGGACCGCTTGGTTAACGGTGAAATCAATCTTGAAACGGCCCACCAACAGATAAAAACCGTTCATTCTGCGCCGAACCGCTATCCGTTTTGGGCAACGATGCTGGCTTGCTGTTTGGCGAGTGCCTGTGTGGCGATATTGTTAGGTGGCGGAGTTTTTGAAGCGTTGTTCGCCGGGGCGGTAGGTGCCGCGATCGTCGCTTGGGAGCGATTGCTTCAAATTCTGTTTCCGCAGGAATACTTGCTGGAGATCACTGCTGGATTCTTAGCAGCGGCGGCAGCGATTGTGGTCGGATTTTTTCTACCAAGCTTTGACCAATCGACGGCGTTACTAGGATCGCTGATCGTGATCGTGCCGGGGTACTCGTTTACTGTTGCGGTCGCCGAACTCGCCAATCGCCACCTGAGTTGCGGCGTTGCTCGCCTCGCCGGATCGCTGGTGACCTTCTTGGGATTAGTACTGGGGGTAACGCTCGCCTGGAGACTGCTCGAGCTCTGGCGACTGGCCGCACAGCCGGAGACCGTCGCGTGGCTGCCGATGGGCGCAACGACGACTTACCTGCTGGCGCTGATCGCCGCTCCGTTTGCACTGGCCATTTTGTTTGAAGCCCGCTTCAAAGACTGGGGCGTAATCGCATTGGTAACTTGGGCCGGAGCAGCCGCGACCGTTTTGGTGACTCAGCAGCAGAGTGCCCAATCGGGCGCGTTTGCCGGAGCACTGGCAGTCGGGATCGCCTCGAACTTATACGCTCGGTTTCTCGATCGGCCGGCCTCGGTCGCTCAAATGCCCGCAACCTTGTTGCTGGTACCGGGAAGCTTGGGCTACAAGAGCTTAACTGCGTTTGCTGAAAACAACCAAGCCGAAGGAATCGAGATCGGCTTCAACATGTCGTTCGTCGCAATCGCCATCGTCGGCGGACTCTTAACAGCGAACTTGATCGTCCCGCCAAAAAGAATTTTATAAGGTGGCGACGTAGCTGGGCTCGCCAGAGTTCAGGAGCCTTACTGTGCCGCATCCCGAAGTCTGGCGACTCCGGCTACGAATCCGCTTAAGGCACCACTAAAACGGCCACTTCTTCCCGATCGCCTTCTGCTGCAACTCCGTCAACTCCTTGACGCTCTTCTTCGCCAGCTTCAACAACGCCGCCAGTTCCGTCTCACTGAACGTCGACTCCTCTCCCGTTCCTTGGACTTCCACAAACTGGCCCTTGCCGGTCATCACCACATTCATATCCACCGCCGCCGCGAAGTCCATCGGATAATCCAAATCGGTAACCGGTTTCCCATCAACCACACCAACGCTAATCGCCGCCACGCTATCTCGCAACGGAAACACTTTTGGATCTGGCAAATCCTTCTTGATCGAATTGATCGCATCCACCAACGCAATAAACCCACCTGTGATACTCGCCGTCCGAGTTCCCCCGTCGGCCTGCAAAACATCGCAGTCCACGGTAATCTGAACCGGCCCCAGCGCCTGCAAATCTGCCACCGCGCGAAAGCTACGGCCGATCAATCGCTGGATCTCGGTCGTACGCCCATCGACTTTATTTCGATCACGGCGTTTTCGGGGACTCGTGCTACCGGGCAACATGTTGTACTCAGCCGTAATCCAACCCTTTTCAT
>CAZKTR010000080.1:0-11553 GCA_964555525.1 uncultured Pirellulaceae bacterium | reverse complement strand
TGACATAAAAGGGTCCTCCTCAGAACGAGACTCAAAAAAAATTGTTCCAATTTGATGACCATGCTCCGTTGCGTGGCCCGAATCAAAGTTGAAATACCAAAGTTGTTAAAAAATGCTTCAAATCGTGAAGCCAAACACGTTCACGATTGAAGCCCTACCCCATGGACCATTTTTTAGTCCCGACATTTTAACTGTCAATAAGATAGGTACTGCTTTCGTGGTAAATCCGCAAATCCAGCGCAGTTTTGCCGAGCCGAAAAAGTTGTTTACGAGCCAAAGGTTAACACCAAGAAATGCGATTACTAGCTTTGACTGTGCAAAAAAACCGTTTTTGTGCAAATTCTTTCGTTGTAAACTGTTTATCTTGCCTCGACGGCATGAATATAGACCCTTTACACCAATCAACACGATTGTCTGGAAATTCGACTCCGCCCACGTTTTAGACGGCGAAAACAGCATCTATAAGGGTTGTTCCGGTTTCCAATTCCGCTTTCAAACCTCCTTTTTAGGGGTCCGTTTCCGGTCGGAATCCTCGTCCCCTAGACTCCTAAGACTCTAATATGAGACAGTTTGGTAACTGCGGTATATTCCTTTTCAAATACTCTTCTCATCGTTAAAGTGCGCGAATCAATCACGGTCTAGCCTCTATTCCAACGAACCATTTGGCTGTGGAATTCTGACCATGTTAGCGACTTGTTTACGACCGCCAGTGAATTTGGTTCGAAGGTCTACACAGATTTCCTGTTTCTAAGCCGATCTTTTAGCTCAACAAATTAAATATGGCGTTGCTTGTCACAGGTGGTACTGGGTTTGTCGGACGCAGTTTTATCAAAAACTCAGACGAATCGTATATCGCCGCAGTTTCTCGCAATCAAGCGAAAGCCAAACAAACTCTTGGTAGCACCGTTTCGGAGGTCATCCCTTGGGACCCACTAGTGAGTCCGTTCGATGGTCCTGATGTTCACTTTGATAAAGTCGTCAACCTAATGGGGGAGTCGATTGCTGAAGGTCGTTGGACTGCGGCGAAAAAGAAACGCATTCATGATAGCCGTGTTTTGGGCACTCGCAATTTAGTTGATGGCCTACTGGCGACAGGAAAGCCACCGAGCGTCTTTGTTTCGGCGTCGGCGATTGGTATTTATGGTGACTCCGGCGAGGCGATCGTGGATGAATCTCATTCGGTCGACGATATTTTTGCAGCGTCGGTCTGCCAAGCTTGGGAAGAAGAAGCCAATCGCTTGACAAGTCACGGTACTCGTGTCGTCTGTTTGCGAATTGGAATCGTGCTCGGCGACGGTGGCGGAGCAATCGAAAAAATGCTTCCGGTTTTCAAACTAGGCCTCGGTGGAAAGCTAGGATCAGGCAACCAGTGGATGTCTTGGGTGCACATCGATGATCTTATCGGCATGATCAACTGGGCTTTGGCTAACCCGAGTGTGAAAGGTCCCATCAATACAACCGCTCCCAATCCTGTACGTAATGCTGAGTTTACCCGTACACTCTCCCGAGCCGTCAACCGACCGGCTTTTCTTCCCGCGCCGAAGTTTGCGCTGCGGTTGATTTTTGGGGAGTTTGCGAACAGCTTGTTCTTTTCCCAACGAATCTCGCCCAAAGTTGCCTTGGAACAAGGATATGAATTTAAGTACCCGAATCTAGCTGAAGCAATCGCCGATGTCGTTTAAGATTCAGTCATGAAAATTGCTGGAATCGACATCGGTGGTGCCAATCTCAAGTTCGCGTTGATCGATGCGGGATTATCGTCTGGGGTCACTTCAAGCTACGGAACAAACGTTGAATCCACCGGAGAAGTTTCATTCCCCTTCTGGACGGATCATCTCAATTTGGTTGCGACTTTAAATCAAATTCGCGAGCCATGGCCAGACGTTGACGGCATTGCGATTACAATGACCGCCGAACTGGCCGATTGCTTTGAAAACAAACGCCAAGGAGTTCACTTTATCGTCGATGCGGTGCAACGAGCCTTTCCCCAAACGGATTGTCGCTTCTACACAACCACGGGCGAATTGGTCGACGCGAATCTTGCCAAACAACACTGGGCGTTGACGGCTGCTTCTAATTGGCATGCGTCGGCTTGGCATTTGTTTCGGCAACACAAACTTACCGACGGCTTTCTGATCGACATCGGCTCTACGACTTGCGACTTAATCCCAGTCGAAGCAGGCTCGCCCGTGGCACCCGGCCAAACGGATCTTGATCGTCTGCGCAATGGTCAGCTGATTTACGCCGGTGTCGGTCGAACGGCGATTTGTAGCTTGATAGATTCCGTTCAACTCGCCGATGGCAAAGTAGCTATCGCACGAGAACGGTTTGCCACGGTCACTGATGCAATGATTTGGACCGATCGCTTGCCACCGCAACCAAATAACTCCAACAGCGCCGACGGAAGACCACTAACTCGATCGGCTTGTCGGGCTCGGCTGTGTCGCATGCTATGTGCTGATGACGAAGGTTTGCAAGACGATCAAGTCACTGCAATTGCGGAACAGACTAATGCGGCCCTAGAAAAACTAATCGTGGCGAGCCTTCGGTCGGTGGTCGATCAGCATCCAAAACTTGCAAAAACATTTTGCTTGGCTGGCAGTGGACAATCGCTGGCCCGCTGTGCGATCAATCGAGTTCTTGCAAACCAGCCTCAGCCAACCATCATTGGCACGGCGAATCCAAACCAGACAGGCCAAGCGGTCCCTGCCATCGCAGTCGCCATGAAATGGCTAACAGAAGCGGCAAGAAAACAATGAGGTCCGTTCGTGTCATCAAAGTTGGCGGAAGCTTACTGCAACGATCGGGACTGCCGTTCGACTTGCAAAGTTGGCAATCCACTTTAGCCAAGCCAATGACAAACGTCTGGATCATTGGCGGCGGAACGGCGGTGGATGCTATTCGCGACCAAGATCAGAGCCAAGGTTTATCGGATTCAACCGCGCATTGGGCCAGCATCAAAGCCATGGACACCAACGCGATTGCGTTTGCTGAACGCTTGCCCGGTTGGCGAATCACGGACCGTCCGGAAGAAATTTTTCAGTCGGCTCAACAGCTGCCCAACCCTATGTCAGCCCTTCGGCACTTGCCTGCCGCCAACAAACCCTTGGTTCAAAATTGGGTTTTGCAAACCCATCGTTGGATAAAAGCGGCCGACAGCGAACTCGAACCTGCTCAACGGCTCCCCCATAGCTGGACCGTGACCAGCGACTCGATTGCTGCTTGGGTGGCAATTCGGATTCGTGCATCTCAGGTTATTCTGCTAAAATCTTGTCAGGTTCCCAAAGCGACGATTCCTGAGTTATCGCGTTTAGGAATCGTTGACTCCCATTTGCCTGCTCTTAACCTCAATCAATACCGCGTTCAATTCTCGTGCGAATACCTTCACCGTTCCGGCGGTAGTCACCATGAAACAGTCACACCGAATCATTAGAGATGTGAGCTTGGTCATTGCTTTTTGTGGGGGATTTTTGACATTAATTTGGTTTGCAAATTCACTGCAGGCCCCCCAACATGAAGAAACCAGTTCCGAGTTTTCGCAGTACCGAGTCAAAGCAGACGAAGCAATCCAAAAGCGAAACCTAGACGTATCATTGCAAAACTTGCGGTCCATGGTCGCAAAAGATCCTTACGACGGCCGAGCCCAGTACACGTTGGCTCAGACGTTGTTTTCGAAAATCATCGAGCGGAAAATTGAGGCTGCGAATTCGCGCAGGCGTGAAGCCTCGGCTTCCACTGAAGGGGAAAGCTCGGCAGGTCCACAACGCCCTCTCGACCGGCAAGGGGCAGCGGATATTGCTTCTTCGGGTCCCCGTTCAACCGACCCGGTGGCTGAAGACGACTTGCGATCACTGATCGACCAAGCGATTCAAGAGTATCAGCTTGCCGAAAAACACGTCCGCTACCGGCTGCGAAGCCAGTTCCAATTGGCCGTGCTATGGGTGGCCAAGGGAGAAGATGAAGCCGCCTTGGACAACCTAGAAAAATTTGTCGCCGCCGGTGGGGTGACGCGAAGTGGTTTGGACCAGATCGAACAGTTCGGTATGACCTTTCCAATCGGGGCGACTAAATTACATGCATACCCACGATTTACTGATCTGGTAAACCGGGAGATCGACAACCGAATCGTTCGGGGCAACTATCGTGGTTTGGAAAGTAACAGTCGGCCACAACGAAGACGGCGATCGCCCATCACCAAAGACAACCCGTTCCCGACAGTGGCGCAACCCGATACCAATTTATGGAATTATCTAGAGCGTTTGAACCGTGACTTGATTCCCTACCGGATTAAACTGATAGATTTTATCCGCGTATTCCTCAAAAAGATTAACATCGTGGTGAGAGATCATGATGACTTGGAAATTCAACTCTTTGGCGGCACGAGAAACGATGTTCACCAATCGCGGAACCAGCTCTGGTCGCAACCAACAATCTTGCTCGTCCAAAACCAAAAACCGACGATGCTCACTTTCGTCCAGTCTTGCCAAAGCAAACAATCGCAACCCGACGCTCAGCACGTTTTGCACTGACCCGCCCTGCCCTCGGTTGACGTCTTCTTGATTACCATTCCGCGCGACCGAAAACTCTAGGCTCGCTGCGCCCCGTTTAAAACTCGCGTCCGCTCGAAACATCACCGGTTGCTCAAGCACTTCTTGAATAGCGATTGATAATTTTTCACGCAGCACACCCAG
This sequence comes from uncultured Pirellulaceae bacterium, assembly GCA_964555525.1. Lineage (GTDB taxonomy): Bacteria > Planctomycetota > Planctomycetia > Pirellulales > Pirellulaceae > Mariniblastus. The sequence goes on along the minus strand of CAZKTR010000080.1, from coordinate 6,862 downwards.
CACTTGCTCAAACAACGTTTGGCTCAACTCGTCCAACGCATCGGTAACCTGATCGGCTAATGCCAAATAGGCCGCCGCTTTCGCAAGCTTGTCATCGGTCGTTTTTAGTTGACCCTGCAGTTGATCGCGCTGCCAGCGCAGGCGGTCAAGCGTCCGGCGGAGTTCAACGGGTGCTTGAGGTTCGGTGGTCTCAGGAGACGAGTCAGCGGGCATGATTAAGTCTCCGTTTCCTGGGCGGCTTCGAAGGACTCCTGCACCGTCTGCAAACTCGAATCGATTTCGTCCAACGACGCTTGGTACTCGCTGCGTTTCTTTTCGTTTTCGGTTTTCATTTCAGCGAGCATTTTTTCAAGCTGCGCAACGTCGTCGCTCCCGTAGAGCTCGAGGGCTTGTTTCTTCAAGTCGGCCAATTCGCTCGCGGCGGCGTCGCGTTGAGTTTCGAACTTGACTTTCTTGAGCGAAAGTTCCTCAAAGCGTTTTTTAAGCTGCTCGATGGATTGATTTGAACTAGGCATGAGATTCGATCTCCGATTGGTTGCTTTCTAAAACTTCGTCGGCCAAAGACAACACTACTTCGGCGACGGGTGTCTCCATTTGCTGGACGTTGTCTTTCAAAAAACGAAGCAGTCCTAAACCGCCTTGGGTTTTCTGTGTCGTCAACTCCGCCAAGCCCGTCACAAAATTCGACTGCTGCAAATCAGATTCGACTTGCCCAGGAAGTAACTCCTGAAAAACGTCTTCCACCGAACCGTGCGGGATTTCGACGAACGAAACGTCGTAGCTGTCCGGTTGCACGTCCAGCCGCATCGCAGCCGGCGCGTGCTGAACAGCTGCTTCGCTGCGACTACGACGAGCAATATTCCCTGGGGTCATCCAGAGCGTGGTGCCTGCTTGGACGGATTCGAGCCGGCGATGAATGTGACCGTTGACTAGCAGCTCGACGTTCGTGATCTGATGTGGATCAAGCCGAGCGTTATCGTAGCCCGGGAAGCCGATGTCATGGTGAGTGATCCAGATTGCCAGCGGGTCGTTGTCGAACAGCCCTTGAGCCTTCCGCGGCGGCAACCGAAATTCCTCCGGGATCGGCTCGCGATAAGACGATCCACCGATAATCACCTCACGGTCGTTCATCATCGCCCGGTAGACCGAAGTTTGACTGACCATTCGGTAACAACCCGCCGCGATCAAAAGCGAAAGCGAATCATTCTCGGTCAAACCAACATCGGCGCAGTCGTGGTTGCCGTAAATCCCGATCGGGCGATGAGGTGACAAAATCTCGATCAACCGGTGAACGATCCAGTTGGGGTTGCCGCGAGGCTTTTCAAACAGGTCGCCTAGGAAAACCGGTTGAAGTTTTTCTTTACGAGCATATTCGAGGCACCACTGTATCTTTTTTAAGATAGTTTCAGCGAAGTTATCTTTACGAAAGATCGGCGTGCGAGCGTCGACATGGGGGTCGCCAATGAACAGGATTCCAACAAAGTCTGTTTCAACGGCGCCGGGTGATTGAGCGTCTTTCTTTTTGGAAGTCGCTTTCTTCTTGGTTGCTTTCTTTTTAGCCACGTGACTCTCCTGAAAGCTTAATCCCAGCGTGGTCTTGGTGTTTCAGCAAGTGATCGGAATCAGTCTCGTTACCGCAAGTCGGACAAACCGGGTTGTCATCGACCCACTGTTCGAATTCGTTTCGCAAGGCGACCAATTCTTCGTTGGTCTGTTTGCAGAGGTCCGACTTTTGTTTTAACTGTCGTTGTTTGGCCCCCAGCAAATCCAGCACCTGACTAAAGGCGGCAATATCGGTTTGCTCTGGCAGTGGCGGGATGTGTGAAACGGTTGCCAGCAAGCACTCGGACGTTTCGCTGGTACTTTTGCGATCACGAAGTTTTTGCAGGAGCAATTCCAAAGCCGTCGCATCAGCGATCTCGGGTGGTGGCGTGATTGAATCGAACGTGGCGGCGAGTTTTGTTGCTTGCCGGCCAGTGCCTTGTTTGGCTTTGATCTGTTGCAACAAAACTTCCAACGAGGCGGCGGGCTTGAGAGTCGGTGCGGCCGATAGCTTGCCGAACACGCCGGCCATCGCTTGGCTGATCGCTCCTCGAGCCGCTGTCGACCTCATACTCGCGACCAGCTCGCGCAGCGGTCGCTCGTCTTTGATCTCCGGGGGCGCGACGAGCGACTTTAGCGGCGTCGCTTGTTTTGAGTAACGGTCGAAATTCGTTTGAGCGGTTTTGATTGCCAACATCAACTTTTTGATTTGCTCAAGCTTCATCGCAGCAGCTTGCAGTGCGAGATGTTGCTTCTCGGCAGCGACGAGTTTTTTTTCTAGCTTGTCGACTGGCTCTAGCGACTCCAATTGTTCGGTTAGTGACTCTTGTTGGCGAGTCAGTTGTTTGAAGTCGCGTTTGTGAACTAGCACTTTGGATTTATGCAGGCTCTGCATGGCCACCAAGTGAGTCGCGTCCGAAGAAGACGCAAAGAACTGAGCCGAGGCCTTACCTCGATCCCGCAGCAAAAATACAGGCTCGCTTTGTTCGCCGAAGTGCACGTCGAATTCTTCTTTGTCGCATTGCACCTTCGGCATCTTGAGAATCTCGTGCACCTTAGCCGGCACCGATCCTCGCAAGCGGTCAAAGGGCTCGCCGTCGATGACGTAGATTCCCGAGCCGTTCTTTTTGCGGCTCCAGTTGATTACGTGGCCGTCGGTGGTTTCGACGATGACCTCGCATTTCTTTTCTCCGTGTCGCAGCACAAAGCCGGACTTCGAGTTATGGCAGAGAATCTGCAGGGCGGTCACGAACGCGCTTTTGCCACAGTTGTTGGGACCGATCAACACCGTCAAACCATCGGCCGGCTCGATGACCGTATGCCGATGCGACATGAAGTTAATGAGTTCAATCCGTTTAATCACTGGGGGGCCGCTATTGCTGCGTTTTGAAAAAATCCATTACCGATCGGCGTATTGACACGTTTGGTCAAAACGAAGACTGTTGGCCCCATTATTTCGATTTTCAGCCAAAATAGAAGCCAAGGCAACGAATCCTGCCCTGCATCACACTATCGTGATACGATCTCTCCGCCAGCGACGGATCCAAAACCTTGGAAAACCGTTTGGTCAATGGAATCAGCAATGAACTGAGTTGATCCATCTCCAAAGGTCACATTGACCCCGCCTGGATGATAGCTACGGAAGTCTTCAAATCCGCCCTCTCTCCTGCTGTTCGGCGGAAAGTCAGTCGAACCCACGACTCGAGCAAATGGCTCAGAAATATTTGCGATAACCCCAACCCATGACACGGTGCCCAAGTCATTTCTTCGTTCACCAACCATCATCGTGTTGCTCAAGCCATCGCGAACCGCACTTATCCTTCGATTGCTATTTCCGAAGAACATCCCATCACCATCCAGCGGATCGCCGTTGCTCTGAATGTTTCCGAAAACTCCTGAGTAATTGCTGCGAGGATACATCGTTGCAGATTGGGGACTTGATGGCGACGACGTGGGCCCCGATGGGCTGGACGTGCCACTTTGAAGACTTGAACCGCTGCCAGCACCTCCGCCGACTCCGCCACCCCCTCCACCAACGGGAACCGCAATCGTTCCAAGCGGCAATAATTCATCGTCTGGATCTGACGGACAGAGATAACCGTCGATTACGGACGCAGCGACTTGCGTGTTAACCGGATCGTCGATGCGTTGTCGAATTTGAATTTGGTCAAAAACGTTGTTCGATTCCAAAAACGGTAAGACCTGAGCAGACCAACCCCAGCCCGAAGGCGACAACGGATCCGTCGAATCTTCCAAAAGCCATCCGGCTGGAAATTGTTGCGAACCCGACTCAAAATTAAGCAGAGCCAAACCGATTTGCCGCATGTTGTTGGCACAGACAGTTCTACGCGCTGCTTCGCGAGCAGCCTGAACGGCGGGAAGTAACATTCCAATCAAGATGCCAATGATCGCAATCACGACTAATAGCTCAACCAATGTGAATCCATTTGACTTACGCATTATTTCTCTCCGTTCAATTTGCCCGTTGCGTTAGAGACGTTATTGAACGCGTTTGATTACTAACAAATCTTGTTAAATTTGAAGCAAACAAAGCTGCAGCGTTGCTATTCAAATGCTGGCAAACAGCTCTTGGGTAGCCAGGCTTTCCAGAGCGTGAGAGGTGCCAACAAGCACTATTTGGATTCTTGCTTTGCAGTTGTCGTTTCTCGGCGAAACCGCCGAGGCGAAGTAAGACGAACCCCTTGTTTAAACGACCAAATAAACGAGAGCGAAACCATCGTTACGTAAGACATCAAGAAAATCCCGCCATACAGCAAGGGGTCTCCGATGCCAAACGGCACAATCATCATCAAGACGATGGCAATTAAAACAAACCAAGCAATCGCGTAGCCAAAAGTTAAAGCACAACCGGTCTCCCCATCTTTAGCGCCGAAGATGAGCAACAGAATTGGCAGGCTAAGCAGTGAAATCCCAAACCCCCAAGCTGCTGCAAAGGCATATCCAGACAAAATACTAATTCGATTCCGTTGCTGAAAGTCACGCACTTTCTTATCAATGATCTCCTGATCAGTGATAACAACCTCTTCCCACGTCACCGTGCCATCGGGTGCAGTAACCTCTTCATAGGACGACGTGGGGTCAAACCATCCAGAATTGTTTGCCTGGGTAACTGCCATTTGCGGCCCGGCGAATCCGAGTGCGACCAAGAAGGTAAACACAAAAATATCGCGAAGCTGAAACGCGTTCACAGGTGGCTTTCCCTCGAAGGTAAACTGCCAACCAAAAAAGACTCGGAAGAACCCCATTGGGAGTTGTGCAGCCAACGAGACTGGCACAATTCCAAGTAAAAAATACTTGCTTGGTTCAAAGAACTGCCAGCCACTTATGTGATCTCCGTTGGATATCATAAATCCAGTGAGATGGCCAAACCCGACGATCGCACAGATCAAGTGCGACCAACAAAGTCGCTTAAGGTAACTGCCTAGCCCAAACACCGCCCAGACACTCGCCACAAACGCCGTCGCCAACGCCGAGCACACTAACGCACTGCCCAAAAACACCTCGAAAAAAATTTGGCTAGAGCCGCGAACAAATACGTATAAAAAAACAGAAGCAATAGCTACCACGATCGCCAGCCCAAATAGATGAGCCAGCCCAGACATGCTTTCTCGTCGTTCAATAGGCTGCTTAGTATCCAAATTGTTCACAAGAATCCTATTTTGTCGGTGTTTCTCAACGTGCTTGTGAAATTGTAACCGACTTGCGTCTGCACGCCATCTCGCTCATAGAATCCGGGTACACCCACTAATCCTTTTCTTCTCTTTCCCAACAAAACAGTAGCCCAGCAATTGTAAGGAGGCTCAGATTCACGATAACATGTTGAGCAGGAGACGATGAATGAATATCGAAGCAAACAATGAAATAAACATCGAGGCTGAATATCAAAAACGTGTCAGTGAAATGACGCCATGTGAAAAGATTGCTCGTATGGCGGCGATGGCAGCATGGGCCCGCGCGACGATTGCTCGTCAAATTCGTTCCGAGGTCGGACCGGACGTTAGTGATGAGCGTATAAAGTGGCTTGTCGCGATGCGGATTTACGGTGCAGATCCCCAGACTAAGGCCCTTGTTCAACGGATGCTCAATCGTGTTCCCAATTGAAACCTTCCAAAGCACTCTCAAGAAACTGGCTGACATTTTAAACCAGCAAGAAATACCATTTCATTTGACTGGTGGGGTAACGAGTGTCGCTTACTCCGAGCCCCGAATGACTCAAGACATTGACATCGTTGTCAGCAATGAAAAATTGAGCAACAATCTTGAGCAAGTACTTACTGCCTTTAAAGCTTCTGATTTTATTTTTGACGAACGCTCCATTCAAATCGCGGTTGAACGTCGTAAAATGTTTCAGCTTCTTGACGGTATCGAATCGCTAAAGCTCGATGTATACCCTCGCGAGCTAATTGCGGGCGAGCTTGATAGGTCTCAAGAAATCGAATTATTCGAAGGCGTTTTTTACCCGATCGCTTCTCGAACCGACACTGCAATTGCAAAGCTGCTCTGGGTGGATCAAGGCAGCCACAAAAGCCGCCGCGACCTGAGGCATCTTTTTCAAAACGCTACCGAAATTGAGCAAGAGGAAATCAAGCAGCTATCACTAGAATACGAGAAACTAAACCTGCTTAACGAGGTTCTTGCGGAGCAAGATGAAATTGACCTCTGATCTTTGTCCGCTAGTTGCCCTGTGGCAAGGCTTCGTTGGTTGCCTGCTGGCTGTACCAACGCAGTGTCGCGCTGCACATTCGGGCGACGGCCATGCCGGGTACCACAAGGTACAAGTACATCCTTAGCCCAACAAAACTCATTGCGGCAACCGTTGTGACCATCGGAGTGTTGTTTCCCGATGATGTCAATACAGCAAACGCGCTACTGCCATCCATCCAACGCAGTAACGCGTAGTGAATGGCGACCAGCACAAGAACCGTAAGGATGGTTCGACGGTACGATTGACCGAGTGTTACTTCTTTCTTTTTCTTAAACATCAGTTTACCACTCCTCCACCATTATAAATCTCGGCAGGCACAGCAGTCAGCATGGCAAACATGATTGCATTGCCAAGGGGGCCGCCAGTAACGTACTCCCAGTCATCACCCGAATCCAAAGGGGCTCCGAACAAAACAGAAGTTCGGTAAAGTTGTTTGAAGTAATCACGATCACCAAAAATTCGTGTCCCAGCGATCATGAAGCCAGTCGGTGAGACTCCGAAGTTCATAATGACCGGTCCCGAATCAACATCGCCGAAACCGCCGAGGCTCGATGCGGGATACTCTTGCATCAAACCGAATCCGATCACATTCCC
>CAZKTR010000079.1:0-11562 GCA_964555525.1 uncultured Pirellulaceae bacterium | reverse complement strand
TTATAGCTGTGCCGAAGGTTGGGTGCGAAGGACTATCTTGAAAAGTTCGAGGGTGAATCCCCACCCAACAGCTTGGGTCATAAAATGAGCGGAGGCTCTTCGTTTAGTACGATTTGAGGGCGATACCATCCGCAAGGTCACATGTGATTGTTATAGTCAGACCGAAAATAAGTAATCTGGGGTAAATCGGTTCGGAACTTGGCTCGCTGCTGAATTTATGGCGTAGCTTAACTGGCGTCGAAGACTCTTGATGATTTTCAAATGCATGCTAGGTGCAGTCATTTCGAGTGGGATTCGAGTTTCATTTTTGAAGCAAGTGGCATAGAATCCTAGGGTGCTCTATCTTTTGGTGTAGTAGGTGAAGATGATGAGATCGTTACTCGTATGTTGTTTTCTGTCTGCCGTTAGCGCGAATTGCTGTGGTCAGATTGTTAGTTATCCATCACAAACAATGAATCCACCCACAATGATGGGTTCGGCGGATACTTCAAATGTGATCCCCGCAGGCACGGTCACACCTGGGTTCTCCGGTGAGGTAATGCCATCATCTTACAGTACTCCGGCGACGCTGCCGTGGTATCAAACGCTCACCGATAAACGCGAACATGATTTTGGAACAGTTGCACGTGCTTCAAAGCAAGTCCATGTTTTTGAGTTTGAAAACAATACTGGCTCGGACCTCTTGTTAAACAATATTCGAACGAGTTGTGGGTGTACTAAGCCAAAGATTTTGACTCAGCACGTAAAGCCGGGGCAAACTGGTCAAGTTCAAGCCCAGTTTGACACGTTGAAGTTTTATGGAGCGCGCGGTGCGACGCTATCGGTATCGATTGAAAAGGTCGGGCAGTACTCAGAATACGCGGAAGTCCAATTTGCAGTCAAAGGTAAAATTCGCCGAGACGTTGTGGTTAGTCCGGGAATGTTTGATTTCCAAGACGTCAACGTTTCAGAAACAGCCAAGCGGACGGCTAAGCTCTGGTACGCAGGTAAAGCGGATTGGAAGATTTTGGATGTGAAGTCAACCAATTCGAACTTGTCAATCGACTTTGAAGAAGTCGAGCGGGACGCTGCCGCCGGCAAGGTCGTTTATGAACTGACTGTTAACTTAGAAGATGGACAGCCTGCTGGCCAGTTTTTGGATAATCTTACCATCATTACCAACGACCCAGCGACTTCTGGACTTCCTGTTGAAGTTTGCGGAACGGTCAATACTGTTATCAGTGTGGCACCGATTGCTCTGGGTGTCGTGAATCAGGGACAGGTTATCGAGAAAAAGTTGATCATCCGATCTCCGACGCCGATTTCGATTGATAATATTGAAACCAGTTGTAGCAAAATCAAATTTGAGCCAAGTGAAGGCAAGAAAACGCTTCATATCTTGAAGTACTCATTTGATACCACCGAACCAACGGATGTGGAAGAGACCGTTACCATTGCGACGACCGGCGAGAAAACTCGGGCCACTCAGGTTTCCTTCAGTGCTCAAGTGGTCCCCTCGACTGAGGCGCTCAATCCAAAAGGCAACTAAAGTCGTCTTAGCGTAACCTCAATTCAATAACACCTTAACCGGGCTCGCAAGAGTCCGGTTTTTTTATGCGCTGACTTCAATATTTGTTCGTTCTGGTTTCACAGACCATAGGCGTCACGAACGATCTTAAGCAGAGTAGATCTCACGATTGAACTAATCCGCATAATGAGAGCAATCGCGATGGGCCTATTGCGGGGTTAGGTCGAGTTTGCAAATTTGGGAAAAAGAAACGGCACCTCATTAATTAGAAAACATAATTCAGGGTGCGCAGAATTTGTTTCACACTAATCAATTGGCAAAGCGGAATCGGGAAGGAGCGTCTATGAGTGATCAAACTAATACAGAATCGGAATTCATCAACGTCGATCTCGAGCAGTGGCGTCGAGATATCGACACGTTCGCTGCCGCAACGACCTCCGCGTTGGATGCGATTATCAGTGAACTTTCGACGGTCTGTAGTGGTGACCAAGTTAGTTCGGTTGTTAGGAGTTCTCCTGTTCAGGTGACTACAAATCGGGCCACGGATTTGCAGCAAGCCGACAACGAAGCTGATGCATTAAAGGCTGCTACCGCAACAAGTTCCATTGATAGCAGTACCACACCGACCAACGGCGGAAGTCGTTTGGCTACCTTGAAGGAGAAGCTCGCTAGTCGCATCAACAAAGTTTAGGCATTGTTGAAGCTAGAAATTTCTCACTTACTCACACACGTTGACTTACCCACTAATAAGCCACCCACTCGCCTCTTACGTTCTCCATCCATTTATCCCGCCTGATGAATAAAGTACAACTCGACAATTCTGAACGCTACTGTGTCTTTCAGTGCGCCGACCGATGGTACGGGGTGCCTGCGCTTTCTGTCCGTAGCATCGTGCCGCTGCCGCCGGTCACTCCCACGCCACACTGTGATCCGATCCTACAGGGCATCGTACATCTACAAAACGAATTTATACCGGTCGTAAACTTTCGCTCGTTGACTGAGATTCAATACGATCAAAACGAAACCACCGATCAGCAATTGGCTGTCTTACTGGGCCCTGAAGGAGCCTGGGGGTTGTCGATTGACCGAGCCGAAACATTGGCTTCTTTGGAAGTTTCATTTACTGAAATTGCAAATGAACAAGACCGCTGGTCAAAGGCGGTGCTCGGTTCAGCTTCCTACCAAAATCGTATTCTTCAGATCTTGGCGCCTATTGCTCTTTATGAATACGCCTCAAGTTTGATCGGTGGATTCTGGGAAAGCGAATCAACATCAACACTCACATATAGCAGTTAAGAGACATTGCATTAGGTAAAAACCATGCGTACCAGTTTATTCTTAATCATCAACAACTTCATCAGCTTGGTTGCTGGCGGCGCACTAGCGCTCGTGTTGACTCAAACAAATCCCGCGGCACAGTTCGGATTGGCGGTTGCCGGTGTGGTTGCATTTGCTGGAGCGACATTGTGGTCGGTCTCGAAACTAAGGGCGGTTCAACAATTCATGACTAATGGGGAAACGACTTCCGTTAGCTGTGGGCTGGCCGAGTTTGATGAAATTAGCATGTTCATCAATGAGAAAGCAAGAATTCGAAACGACGATGTTGGTCGGCAAAAAGAAGAACTCGCCGAAATGAAAAGGTTGCTGCAAAAAATTGATCGCCGCAGTAGCGATTTCGATCGGCAAGGAAACCCGCTAACTTGTGCCGATCGGTTGCGAGGGATTTTGCGAGGGTATGGAAACACCTTAGGGGCAGATCTTGAACAAGCGACGTCGTGCGGCCGAGAACTAAAACGAGCTGTCGCAGAGATTCTGAATGGTTCGGAAAATCAGTACGATTGTTTCAACAAAGCCACCGGGCACATCGAAGAGCTTTCGACTCACTTGGTCGACGTCTGCGATGGGACGACGGTATCTTTGGATAAATCGACTCATGTTCAGGCTGCCGTGGAAAAGGGTTTGAATCGTTTTCGAGAGTTTGCAGAGCAAATCAAACAAGTACGTCAGCAGTCGGCAGTCCGCGAACGGAAATTTCAGGCGCTTGGACAACACACAAAAGAAATCGAATCGATCGTACAAACCATCGGTTCGTTATCATCGCGAACCGATTTGTTGGCTCTAAACGCATCCATCGAATCCGTTCGGGCCGGTGAGCACGGTCGGGGGTTTGCAGTCGTGGCCGAAGAAGTTCGAGCCCTCGCTGAACAGTCGGCTCAAGCTGTCTTGGATATCACAAGCCGTATCGAAGTGGTTCAGCACGAAACCCAGCAATCTGGTTTTGCCGCAGCAGAAGAGCATCAGCAAGTTCTGAAGATGGCCAACTCAGTAGACGAAACGCTTGGATCGTTACAAACCATTCTAGACACGGCTTTAGATTCTGCGGCGGGGTTGAACCGAATCGCCCAAAACTCAAACCGACAGTTAGAGATCGCGCAAGAGTTGGTGGTTGCCATTGAAGAGGGAACCGAGGCCTCGCAAAAAAGCCGGAGTCGCGCCGAGGGTGCCAACTGGACAGCCAAAACGCTTGGCGAAATCAGTGTCAGCATGGAAAAGTGCCTTGAAATCTTCCAGTTCGCCAAGCCTGCGGGGGTCGCTGGACATCTGACCAACGGGAATACCGAACTCGATAACGTCCCCATGACCAGCTCTACACACTAGGCCGTACCACAGCGAAATCGCAATCCTGGGTTTGAATCCGGTTTAAGCAATGAACAATCAAAACAACAACAACCTGTCTGAGCGCCTTAGTAACATCGGGCAACAACTTGCCAATGACGGCCAAGATAGAGATTCTTTGGTCGCCGTCGCCGATGAGTTTCAACAGCTAAGTTTGGAAGCTGGCAAGACCGCGCATGATGTCGTTCAACGAGGTGCTGACCTTTTAGTTTTGGCTTCGGAGTTGGCGGCAAACTGGGATTCGGTTGGAAGCGAAGATGCCACTCGTGGCCAACTGATTGAGTTCTTAGGAGACGGTGTTGCTGTCTTAGACGCCGCACTGGTTACTGGTGATGAAGGCAATGTCAACGCGCTGATCCAGATGGCCAAGGAAGCGTGGCCGGATTATTTCGCCATTTTTGGCGAAGGCGAGTTTGCTGATGATGCCTTCGACAGACAATGGGACAGCGATGAAGAGGACGAGGAAGAAGTCGCGGCAGACGCAGGTCAGATAGCGATGATGCTGCAGGCTTTGTCTTCTAGTGAAAACTCACTAGATCAAGAGAGCAGTGTTGATACGAGCGTTCAAGAGAACGTTCAATCGGCCAGCAGAGAGAATGTCGAAGTTCCGCAGGCAGTCCAAGACGACTCGGAGTCAAAACCGCAAACAGCGGACGATTTTCCAGCCGAAGTCGACTTTATTGCAGCACCGACCAAAGGTAGTGACGAAGTCGCAGCCAAACAACTCGCCGATGACCCTGAAATGTTAGAAGCCTACCTTGATGACGCGTTACGATGCGTCGCTTCGATGGAGCAGGCGGCGTTGGCGATTGAACAAGATGACACAGACCGAGAACCGGTTCGTCAGTTTTGCCGAGAACTTCATACGCTCAAGGGTGCTTCCGCAACGGTGGGTTTGTCAGAATTGGCATCAACTCTGCACGAGCTTGAATCGAGTCTTGAGGATCTGTTTAGTGACGATCAGGCCAAGGTCAATGCGGATCCACTGTTTGCCGCTGTCGACCAAGTTCGCTCAATGGTCGGTGGCCTACGACCAACTGATAGCACCGCTGAACCTACTGAAGATAGCTCGGTAGCACCAGAAAAACCAATCGCAAAACGTTCGTCTAACGATTTCGCAAACTTCACTAGCAACGACAACGCTTCGATTCGGATCCGAGCTTCGAACCTTGACCGGCTAATGGATATGTTGGCTGAGCTGGTTGTTTTGCGCAATCACCAAGAGAGCGACGTTCATGAGTTTGGTGAGCTGAATGAAGAGCTGACGCGATGTTCGAGTCGCGTTAATGTCGCTGACGACGCGGCGCGGTTGCAGCAGGCCATGTTTGAGACCAACGATTTGGTTGACTTGGAAATGCTTCAAAGCAGCCAACCGATAGCAGATTTGTCGGAGGTTTCAAAAGACATCACGGCCGTGTCGCAAGGTTTGCGAGATCTGCAGAAGCCGATTATCCAAAACAACGTAGCTATTTCGCGTTTCATCCGTGACTTCCGTCATGAATTGATGCAATTGCGGCGAGTTCCTGTGACAGGGATGTTCAATCGATTGCAACGCGCTGCTCGCGACGCCGCCAAAACGGAGCAGAAAAGAATACTTGTTCAGATGTCAGGTCAGAATGCCGGTCTTGAACAAGAAATTCAAGAGCGTTTATTTGAGTCGTTACTACATGTCGTGCGTAATTCGGTTAGCCATGGTATCGAGTCCGAATCGGATCGTGTCAAGGCTGGTAAGAACCCGGTCGGAACAATCTCTCTGGAGGCGTCTTCGAATGCTCAACTTTTGATCATTGAAGTTCGGGACGACGGGGCGGGTGTTGACTATGACGCAGTGCGTCAACGAGCCATAGAGAAAGGCTTATTGGTACCCGGCCAAGAAGTTTCCGAAGGTCGGCTTGGCAAGCTAATTTTCCATCCTGGATTCTCTACTAAGCAAACGGCTTCAGCGGTATCCGGACGAGGTGTTGGAATGGACATCGTCGCGACGACCGTTGAGCAATTAAAAGGCAGAATAGAAGTTGATTCGGTTCGTGGCGAAGGAACCAAAATTCGCATTTTGATCCCGCTTAAATCCGGAATCGAACATGTGATGGTTTTCCGATCAGGGGATCAACTTTTTGGTCTGCCGATGCAAGCTGTTTCTTCGGCCAAACGAGCCAATGGAAGTAACGCCGTGTCGGTTTCAAGTGTCTTTGGACTGGATACTCGTGGTTCGGTTGGAGAAGGCGATGTTCTTCACGTCCGTCGTGCCGGCGCCGCAGGAAGTAAAAATGCGAGTGTAAAGAACTTAGCCGTTCATGTGGATGAACTAATTGGCCCCGAGGAAGTTGTGGTCCGTAAGTTGCCCAACTTGTTAATCAACCATCCAGTGTTCAATGGCGTCACGCTTTCTGGTTCGGGCAAGAAAGTCCTGTTGCTTAACGCGGAGCAATTTGCGGTTCATTGCGAAGGCTCGGTTGACTCCTTGACAGACAACTCGGCTTTACTTGAATCAGATCGAACGGTTCCAAATCAAAAACGTGTGCTGGTCATCGACGATTCGTTGACAGCTCGACGCGCAATGTCCAAAGTGATGCGAGCCAAAGACTTTCAAGTGGTTGAAGCAGGCGACGGCATCCAAGCGATTGAAATTTTAAGAAGGCAAACTTTTGATCTCGTTTTAACCGACTTAGACATGCCCAAGATGGGTGGACTTGAACTGCTATTGGATATTCAAAGCGGGAGATACTGCAACGCCGCAAAAGCGGTTATTAGTAGCAGAAACGAACAAACATTTCGGGAACAAGCTGCTGAAGCTGGAGCCGACGACTACATCACAAAACCAATTACAGAACGATCTGTCGAGCGTTTGCTAGGCAACTTAGGTCTGTTAAACACTTCGAAGGGAAATACTGACGATGAGTGAGCAAAGAATCCTAGTAATTGACGATAGTAAAACGATTCGCCGGTTGTGTGACAGTGAGCTCAGCAATGCTGGCTATATTGTTTTGTTGGCAGGCACCGCTGAAGAAGGCGTTGCCATGGCGCAAGAACAAAATCCTGATTTGATTATCCTCGATCATCAATTGCCGGGTAAAACCGGTTACGAAGTTTGCATGGAACTCCTGGGTAGCGCTGGTACCGCCAAGATCCCAGTGGTGGCGAGCTCCACGCTTCGCAAAAAAGCGTACGCCGAGTACGTCGATTGCGACAATGTCGTTGACATGCTGCCAAAGCCTTATTCACCCGAAGCGTTGATCGCTACGATCGAAAACGCACTGAATACTGCAGCGATGGTTGTGGAGTCTCAAACCGAAGGCTCAGCCGTTCCAGAAGTTATCAGCGAGCTTAGCGAGGCCGCTATCACGGGCGACTTTAGTTGTTTTGGTCTTCGTGAGGTTCTTGATTTGTTGAACAACGGTAGCAAAACAGGAATTTTGGCGGTCGAAAGCAAGCAGGCGAGGTTCTTTGTCTTCGTCTCCGGAGGACGGATCCAAGCGGTGACCGCTTCGGGAATCTCAGCCGAATTGATTTCTGACCAAATGCCTGAGGCACTCAATGAACTTGCGCCTGTCGTGAAGTTTACGATGGCCGGACGCAAGGGCTCTGAGATTAACGGATTGGTCGAGTTGTTGAACAATAAAGTGCTCGATCCACGTTTACTGAAAAAGATGTTGCGTTTGCAAGCTTCAATTTTGTTGAAGACATGTTTTGAGAGCCAATTGACAGCTTTCCGTTTCAATCAAAGCTCAGAACTTCCGCCGTTGTTTGAGAAGCTTCCGCTGCAAGCGAGCCTGCTTGGACTATTGGTCGAAGGTAGCTTACTGTGCGATGTGGATGACATTCCAAAGCATGACGCTAGCGTTGGCTTTGTACGAAAGAGCGTTCGCGGCCAGAATCTCGACCGTGCGGGTCTGTCGAGCCGACACATGCGCTTGATGAACGTGATTGCAGAGCGGGTGACTATTTCTGAAATTACCAAGCAGCTTGAGTGGCCAGAGGAAGAGGTTCGCCGAGTGCTCAACGGCTTCGAACTGGCGGAGTTGATCCAGCAGAGCAAAGTATCAAAGACGATGCGAGTGTTTGGCGTGGCTCGTAAGCAAGAGATTGCTGAAAACGTCACCATGTTTTTCAAAGCGAATCAAGACAAGCTAGACGGTCGACTAGTTCGTGACTTGTTAGCGCTTCGTTTGCTGATGCGGCGTTCTAAACCTACTGCATTGGTTTTAGAAGTGACGGATGAAGTGATTGAGTTTATCGCAGCCAACCAAACAGACCTGGAAGGTGTGAGACTAATCGGACTTGGCGTTCAAGATGCCGGCGACAATGCCCTGTTCGATCTAGTGGTTGAAGGCGATTGCGAGCGATCGCAACTGGCCGTAACGTTTGGGGAATTGGTTAGAAAACTCAACGAATCAACACCTGCGACGACATCTGATTCGGTCGCCACGGAAACATCACCGTCTTTAAAGGGGTAGACCATGACGCCAAGCACCAATCTTTCAAATTTTGATACTGCCAATCCTCCATATTTGCTTGTTTCGAGCGATACAAGTGAGCATAGTGTCGTACCGTTGACAGTTGGTGCAAGCGTGTTCGTTGGTTCCAGCTCTAGCTGCGGGGTGCAGATCTTAGACGAATCCGTCCAGCAGCTTCATTGCATGGTTCAGCTTCAGGAAAACAATGTTCTGAACATTCAGGACTGGAATACGGGTGCCACATTTTTGAACGACAGATGTGTTTTGGATGAGACGCAGGTTAACTCTGGGGATGTAATTACCGTTGGGCAATGCCGTTTAACGGCTGTGTTGGACGCCGAGTTTCACCATGGGGTTGCGGTTGAGCTGCTCAGCGGAGGCGACCTTGATATCGCAGAAGAACCGCTAGGCCCGATCGATTTGAAAAACGATCTATGCGGTGAAGCGGATGACGTGCTCAACTTCAATGTAGGTGATGGTCCTACCAGTAAGCCCGATCAAGTTGCCGAGGTTGGTTTTAAGTACGACTTTGATGCCGATTTAAAAGAGAGTTCGGTAGACAATAACCCTTCATTCGAGCCACTGCCGATCGAAGGTACTTCAATGTCGATTGAGGCCGAGCAATTACGTTTTGAGCTTGCCGATCGTGATGCACAGATCATGGTTCTCAAGCAGAAAATTGCTTCATTGGGGCAATCTTCAACAGTGGATGAATCCGACACGGTCAAGCTGGTATCCCGCTTAGAAGACTTGCTGGTTGAACTCGAATCGTCGGACGAGCGCGTGCAAGGCTTGGAAGAGCTATTGCGAGTTGCTGAACAAGCAGCCGCGGCCGAGCGAGAAGAGCGGTCTCAGATCGACAAGTGGCTCACCGAAGTCGAAAAACGAGTCGGCCAGCGTGAAGCTGAATCGCAAGCCGAGATCGATAGCCTTGCAAGGCAAGTGCAGGCCGCGAAAGAAGACGCTGGTGTGATGCAAACTCAGTTAGCATCTATTGTATCGGTTAATGATGGCAGCGAGAAAAATGACGATGCTTTGGCCGTTTTGAATAAGCAAGTCGAAGTGTTGCGAGCTAGCTTGCAGGAAGCACAAGAAAAGAACCGTGAGTTGCTCAAACGCCCAGTGCTGTCCGACGAAGATATCGATCTTCGCGCCAAAATGCTCGCAGCGAAAGATGAATTAGCGAAGTTTCGTTTAGAAGTATCAAAAGAGCGAGCTGAAATGGCCAGACGTCAGGCTGAACTTGAGAGTATTCGAGATGAGCTGGAATTGCGAGTCAGTAAGAGTTCTCGTAGTTCAGACGAAAGTGACGCTCGCTTGCGAGCGATGCGAGAACATTTACGAGACATTCATGCCGAAGAAAAGGCAGCCAAGGCGGAGCAAAAATCCAATAGCCTTGGCGGTCGCATTGCCACTTTATTGAATCGACTGCGTTAAATCGTTGAATTGAACCGATGTCAGAAAAAAATATAGATACTTTAAAAACCTCGCCGACAGAAATTGCCGACGGCACGTCGCCGGCAAAGGTCATTTCGCGCGATCAGCTATTGACGGATATCCGTTCGGGGCGACGTTTGGAACGAGTTGTTGATAGCGTTAAACTCTTTTTAGAAATGCAAGTCGACAAAATTGAGCAAACTTTAGGGCAATGTGAGGCGGCGGTTGAGAATGAACGACAGTTGCAGAAACGTCTGGCTGAATTTGAAAAAGAAAAGCACCAGTGGAATCAGACGCGCATGTCTGAAATCGAGCGGCTCTCTGCTGCCGGTGACGAACTTTCAAAAGCTTGGGCTCAATTAGAAGTAGAGCGGCGTCAATTTTTAGATTCGAAAACAAAAAAGTAGTCGAAATTCATCATGAAACTTCAGCAACTTATCGTTGATGCGACAAGTGTGTCGGATCGTCGCCAGAATGTGTTGGTGGCAAAGTCAAACAAAATTAAGCAAGAGCTGATCGAACAGGCGGTTCAGTGGAGCACCGTCGGTAGCGGTCTTTTGAATGAGCAGGGATCAGCTGTCTTTTATTGTCGCTCGCGAGCCGGCACGGGGATGGTTGGCCGAAGCTACCCTAGCTGTTTGAATCGCGATGGCGAACGGTTGATGCGAACGCATTGGGTGCTGGTGTCTTCCAACCAGATGAAGTGCTATTATAACAATGCCGTTTTGATGATCCGGAATCTTAATTCGGGCGGACATTGGATTATGCAAACATCCAGCTGCGAATCCGAGTTGCCGGAGTTGGAGCTTGCTGACTGCCCCATAAATACGTTTGCTTATCCAGATCAACAACAGCAAGTAGATTTGGTCAAGCAAGCGGTTGAGATTCATGGGCAAGTGGCGGTCTCAGATGCTCGCCGACCGCTCGACTTTGTTGGACAGGTTTTGCGAGCGCATAGCTTTAGAGAGCGAGCAAAAGTAAATTTTGCGGTCGACAGACGAGTTGCGGCCGAAACGCCTTTCCATCTCAATACATTTTCTAGCGCGGACATTCGCTTAGAACACGACTTGCAGCAACACGGTGTCTTCCCTCTCCGTTTGCGTTCGGAACCTGTGCGGTCTTGAAGATACGGATTAGCTTTTGCGTTCCCAGATGCAACGGAATTTGCTTGTGTTGGTCGAACTTGCTACTTAGAATCAAGGCGTAAATCCGTCATTCTCTAAACCGGAGCAACGTTGATGTTCTTTCAGAAATTTATTGGAATTTGTTTGGCCACGTTTTTATTTGCCTCTGTGGCTTTTGAAGCTGCCGCACAGGAAAGAAAGTGGACCAGTTCGAACGGGAAATTCAGTATCACCGGGGAGTTTGTCGGACAGCAAGACGGAGTGGTTAAAATCAAGCGTAGTAATGGAAAAACCATTCCGGTTGAGATCAAGAAACTAAGCGACAAAGATCAAGAGTACCTGAATGGTTTGAGTTCCAAAGCCG